>CAMQRG010000118.1 GCA_947036475.1 uncultured Clostridia bacterium | reverse complement strand
GCCCTCTAAATCCGCCTGTTTTGCCGTACCGTCCTCCGCCAGAACGAACGGGTGAATATCAAGGTATCCCCGTTCCGGATGATGAAGTTCTATCCTCACCGGCCGCCAGTCCGTTTCAATCACATAGCCTGCCGCAAGCAGGGCATCAAGAAGCCTGTCCGTATGGCGGCTGTCAAAATTTATGTCTACATCGCGATGCTCCCTTGTCTGTCTGCCGATGAGCGCGTCCACGCCCCAGCCGCCGTCCAGCCAATATGTGATATCCAATTTTTCCAAAAAATCCAGTACTTCAAACAAATCTTTTTGCCCTGCCGTTTCTTTTTTCATATAGTTCCTCCTCTTTTTCTCACAAAACCTGTTTCAATGGTAAGCCTATTCCCGCCCTTCCCTGCATATATTTTTTATAACAAGACCAGGGAGAAGATACATATGAGCCGGAAAACGATTATAGCCGGAACACTGATACTTACCGCGGCAAACCTCATCACAAAATGCATGGGGTTTTTATACCGCGTTTTTATGTCCAATGCCATTGGCGCGGAAGGTATGGGGCTTTACCAGCTGATACTGCCAATTTATTCCCTTGCATGGAGCATTACCTCCGCCGGATTCACTACCACAATCTCCCGCCTGACCGCACAGGAAAATATTCGTGGGCAAAGCGGAAATATCGGCAGGGTTGTGAAGCAGGCTGTTACGCTTTCGCTTTTACTGAGCCTGCTGGTCGGCGGTGGACTGTTCTTTTTTGCGGAAGAAACAGCCCAGCTTTTCCTGAAAGATTCCCGCGCCGCGCTTTCCCTGCGCCTGCTCGCGCTTGCCGTACCTTTTATGGCGGCAGGCTCCTGTTTTCGCGGCTTTTTCCTGGGTATGCAGGAAACCGTTGTTCCCGCTGTTTCACAGGTGCTGGAACAGGCTGTCCGCATTGCTGCGATTTTCCTGCTGGCGGGCATTTTTGTCCCGCTCGGGCTGGCATATGCCTGCTGTGCTGCTGTCTGCGGCATACTGCTCGGTGAAATGCTTTCCTGTGCTTTTACCGTTGCCAATTACGTCCATTATAAGCATGTACATAAAATGGTGCGTCGGCCGACAATCAGCCCATCTGGTGCATTGTCCATGATTCTGGCAATGGCTGTGCCGCTTTCCGCTTCGCGCATTGCGGCGTCACTGCTGTCCGCATTGGAAAACGTACTGATTCCCCGCCAGCTTCAGCTATACGGGCAGGATACCGCGCAAGCGCTCAGCACTTACGGCGAACTGACAGGCATGGCAATGCCGTTGATTCTCCTGCCATCGGCCTGTCTGATGGCGGCATCTGTTTCGCTTGTGCCGGAAATTTCAGAGGCATGTGCTGTCAAGCAGGACCAGCGTGTCAGCCGTACTGTTTCTGCTACAATGCTGTTTACTTTTATCATCGGGATTGGTTCCGCCGCCCTTTTCGCCGTATTCCCGCAGGAAATCTGCTACATTGTATACAGCCGTGCAGGTCTGGGGGAAATCCTGTTCCCGCTGGCGTTCCTCTGTCCCTTCCTTTACGCACAGACTACCCTGCATGGCCTGCTGAACGGCCTTGGCGAACAGTTTTTCCTGTTCTGGAACAACCTTGCCGCCTCCATCATCACCATCGGCGCAATCTGGTTTTTCATGCCGGTTTATGGGGTAAGCGCGTTCCTGTTTGGCTGGTTTTGCAGTCTTTGTTTTACGGTCGGCTCATCTCTTCTGCGCCTGCACCGCAGGACGGGTGTTGTCCCTCCGTTTTTCAACTGCTTTTTGAAGCCCCTGCTTGCGGGAGCAGCTTCCGGCCTGCTGGTAAAATACCTGATACGGGTTTCCGAACCCTCTAAAGCATTATTCCTGCTTTCTCTTGCGGGAATGGGCGTACTTTATCTGTTTTTCCTGTTCCTGCTTGGGTGCCTTTCCCGAAAGGAACTGCAATTCCTGTTTTCCAAAAACGGGCGGTAAAGTTCTTACAACTTTACCAGCCCTGCTTCGTACAGCTTCTGCAAGGACATGAGTATACCAAATTTTGCATGATACCATGTCAGTCCGCCCTGAAAATAAACGGCGTAAGGCTCCCTGATTGGTCCGTCTGCGCTCAATTCAATAGAAGAACCCTGTATGAACGCCCCGGCTGCCATGATAACATCACAGGAATATCCCGGCATTGCGTACGGTACAGGCGTAACATAGCTGTCCACAGGAGCGGCCGCCTGTATCCCCTGACAGAATGCCTCCATTGCCGCCGCACTGCCTAATTCAACCGCCTGTATGATATCGTGGCGCGGTTCCGTTCCATTCGGAATCACGCGGAACCCCAGTTTTTCATAAATATTTGCCGCAAAAACTGCCCCTTTCAGTGCGCCGGATACCACCGAAGGCGCAAGGAAAAAGCCCTGATACAGACCACGCATCAGGTCAAGGCTTGCTCCTACCTCCTGCCCCAGCCCGGGCGCGCTCAGGCGGTAAGCACAGCGGTCAATATATTCCTGTTTCCCGCAGATATATCCGCCGATGGGCGCAAGCCCGCCGCCGGGGTTTTTAATCAGCGACCCTACAATCATATCCGCTCCCACATCGGAAGGCTCGATTGTTTCCACAAATTCACCATAGCAATTATCTACCATACAAATCACGTCCGGCTTAATGGTCTTTACAAAGTGAATCAGCTCCCCAATCTGCGCTACAGAAAACGTCGGGCGCATCTGATAGCCCTTGGAACGCTGTATTGTTACCAGCTTTGTTTTTTCATTGATTTCCTTTTCGATGGCAGCATAGTCAAACGTTCCGTCAGAGCGAAGGTCTGTCTGCTTATAAATCACGCCGTATTCTGCAAGGGAACAGGGCGCGGCGTCCCGTATGCCAATGACTTTTTCCAGCGTGTCATAAGGCTTTCCGGCAGGGGAATACAATTCATCTCCCGGCAGGAGGTTCGCGGAAAGCGCGATTGTCAGCGCATGCGTGCCGCAGGTAATCTGCGGGCGCACCAGTGCCGCCTCCGTATGGAAACAGGACGCGTATACACTTTCCAGTGTATCCCGCCCCATATCGTTATAGCCGTAGCCCGTAGAACCGGCAAAGCAGTCGGCATTGACCCGCTCCTTCTGCATTGCCCCGATGACTTTTCCCTGATTGTATTCCGCCACAGCGTCAATTTCCGCAAACCGTTCCCGCAGCCCTTTCAGTATTTCTTCACCAAATTTTTCCACTTCAGGGGAAATCCCCAGCGCGCCGTATATCTGTTCCATGTTTTTCTCCTTTTCAATAATCTTTTTCCTCTTTGATGTGCAGAGGGCATTGAAAGCCCTCCATACATTTCAAAATCGTTTCAACCTGCTGTTCGTTCATGTTGTGGCAGGAAAAGCGCAGGATTTGATGTTCCCGCTCAATTTCCGTTTCCCTGCCATATTCAAATATCCAAAAGTGTGTATCCGTCCAGTATTCTGCCTGTTCCAGAGCATTAAAACGGTAACTCCGCCCCTCCGTGCCAGCTTCGGTATCCTGTTCCCATTCCGGAAACAGTTCCGTTATTTTATGCAGGATATCCTCCAAAGGCAGAGGCTCCAATGCTTTCAGCGTCCCTTTCCCAAGGCGGTATTTATCATATACCGCTTTATCCTCCAAGACACTGCCGGGCTTATACCTCCAGAAAACAAGTTCACATTCGTGCGTCGGGGGATATTCCCCACGAAGCATGAAATAGGCGGTTTCTTCCAGAGAGTTATGGCTCCAATATTCACAGCAGTTCATCTGCAAATCCTCTGCCTCCCAATCTATGCCTGTCAGTTTCCGCATTTCTTCTGTTTCTTCCTCCGACGGCAGGTCATAATAGTCCGCAATCTCGTCAATCAACTGTTTAACCCGCTCCAAAATTTCATTATCCATTTTTACAACCTCCGCTTTCCTGTGGTTTTACGTTTCCTCCCGCATAAAATCCATCATTTCCGGCATACCGCCCTTTTCCTTGTTCAGCAGGAACACCGCTGTCCCTTTTTCTCCGGTCTGCGGCAGGGCAACAGGAATCCGTTCTGTTTTTCCCGCTTTCAGCAGTTTTTTTACAAACACCCCATTCAGCTCTACGCCATAGGGCTTCAGGCTGTCTTTCCAAAGCGTAAACTTGCAGCCGCCTTTCCAGCCTGCGCAGTAAAATGCCTTTGTGTTCTCTAAAACATCCCGCCCGCAGAGGGGGCATTTCCCAAAGCTGTTGGTTTTCCGTCCCTTCCCCCTTCGGGTTTCCTCCGGAAACACAACACCTGCTTTCCTGCCGGACGCCGCGTCCTGCACAAGAAACTTCACATACCTCCGTATGCTTTCCATAAACCGCTCCTCGCTCATTTTTCCTTTCGCAATAGAGGAAAGCCCTTTTTCCCATTTTCCGGTAGTCTGCGGAGAACGCATTTCGTCCGGGACAATATCAATCAGTTTCCGCCCTTTCTCCGTTGGGACAAGCGTCTTACCTTTCCGCACAATATAGCCCACCGTCAGCAGGCGTTCGATGATTGCCGCACGTGTCGCAGGAGTACCCAGCCCGCTGTCCTTCATCTGCTCCCGCAGGGCTTCGTCCTCCACGAACCGCCCCGCGTTTTCCATTGCGGAGAGCAGACTGCTTTCCGTATATAGCAAAGGAGGCGTCGTTTTTTTCTTGAGCAGCTTTGTTTTTTCCGTTTTACGTTCCTCACCTTGCTGTACAGGCGGCAGCTTCTGTTCTTCCTCTTTCTTTTTGCCGCGTGCAGAGGATGGTGGCGTCAGTGCTTTTTCCACCCTCTGCCAGCCTTCCTCCAGAATGACTGTCCCTTTCGCGAGGAATGCCTCCCCTTCCGTCCGTACCTGTACTTTTGTCACCTCATAACGGTAATATGGATAAAAAACCGCCAGAAAACGCGCTGCCACCAGTGAAAATACTTTCTGTTCCTCATCCGAAAAGGAATCCGGACGGAGTTTGGCGTCTGTCGGGATTATGGCATGGTGGTCTGTCACCTTGCTGTTGTCTATGATGCGCTTCGTAAAAGCAAGCCCGCCTTCCTCCAAAAGCGGCTGTGCAAAAGCCGCATACTTTTCCAATTCCGAAAGCCTCTGCACTGTATGCCGTACCTTTCCTTTCATATCATCGCTCAGGTAACGGCTGTCCGTTCTTGGGTATGTAACTGCCTTTCGTTTTTCATAAAGGTTCTGGGCAATATCCAGCGTTTTTTTGGCGGAAAATCCGAATTTCCGGTTGCAGTCCCTTTGCAGTTCCGTCAAATCATAGAGCAATGGCGGCGGCGTGCGTTTTTCTTCCTTTTCCACTTTTTCAATCAGCGCAGGTTTCCCCTGTACCTTTACCGCAATTTCCTTTGCCGTTTCTTCCTTCGGGATTCGGGTATGTTCTTCTTTATCTGTCCATGTTCCCCAGAAATCCCCGAAATACGCCTGCAACTCAAAATAGTCCTCCGGCACGAAAGCATCAATTTCTTTCTGCCGCTCCACAATGATTGCCAGTGTCGGTGTCTGCACCCGTCCAATACTCAAAAGCGCGTTATACTGCGTTGTATACGCCCTTGTGGCATTCATGCCAACCAGCCAGTCTGCCTCGGAACGGCATTTTGCCGAATGGTACAGCAGGTCGTATTCACTGCCGTCCTTCAATGCCGCAAACCCGTCCCGTATCGCCTGTTCCGTCATGCTGGAAATCCAAAGGCGGCGGAACGGCTTTTTACACTTTGCAATATCATAAATATACCGGAAAATCAGTTCGCCTTCCCGCCCGCTGTCCGTCGCGCAGATGATGCTGTCAATTTCACTGCTGTGCATCAGCTTATGCAGTATTTTCAGCTGAGGACGTGTTTTGGGAACAGCTTTCAGCTTCATTTTTTCCGGAAGGATTGGCAAAAGGGAAATGTTCCATTTTTTGTATTTTTCATCGTAATCCTCTGGCTCTGCCAGCGTCACCAAATGCCCGATTGCCCAAGAAACAACATATTCTTCCCCAATCAGACAACCATCGCCCTTCTGACCCGCTTTCAGCACCTTTGCAATATCCCGTGCAACGGAGGGTTTCTCCGCAATCACCAGTATTTTCCCCAATTCTTCTGCCTCCCTTCCTTTTTCCACATTTTCTCAGTATAGCATTGTCAGGACGGAAAAGCAAACAAAAACACAGCTCGTATAAGGTGGTTTGACTGAATGAATCCATCTCAAAGAAAAATCTGTTTTCTTAAATCAAACTGCTTTTTCCATTTGTTAAGTATCTCTTAAGAAACCTGATTTTCCCATGCCGCCATTGACAACCCTGCTCTTTTCCTCTAAAATAAAACCGACTAAGAAACCAACTACACATGGAGGACAGTACATGAA
>CAMQRG010000117.1 GCA_947036475.1 uncultured Clostridia bacterium | reverse complement strand
CCATATGCCTGTTCCAAAACATCTACAATATTCAGAATCGTCCGGCCAGTTGTGATTTCGTCCTCCGCAAAAAGAATTCTGTCAACGTGCGGCATAATTTCGTCCAAAGTTCCCCGCGCCAAAGTCTGCTCAACCGCGTGGCTGTGAAGTTCGGAAAATGAGAAATATGCCGTATCGTGTATCGTTTCCCTTGTTGTCTGAATATACCAGCCTCTCAGCTCCGCTGCAACAGCCGCACCAATGGCGGTAGCAGTTTCCGCAAAGCCAATCACAAGCGTCCGTTCCACGCCATACCGTTCCTTTGCAGCGGCTGCCAGTTCCTCAAACATCTGCATGGCTTCTCCCGGTGAAACCGGTACATGCTTCCCCTGTGAACGATTCACGACCAGATAATTCCGCTTTGTATTATTTTCCCGCCTGGCAACTGCCACAAGCTGTTTTTCTGTATACATATGTATGCATCCGTCCTTTTATTATTTTTCCATAGTTTTCCTGACAGCATAGAAACACAGTTTCTGTCCGTTCCAGCCGGAAACAGCCTGCCGGAAAAGATATTTCCCCTTCCGGCAGGCTGCGATTTTACGCAACTATGTGTTTAATCTTCAATAATCACAGGCTTCAAATCCCAGATTTCCTCCGCATACTGGCGGATTGTACGGTCGCTGGAAAATTTCCCGCTCTTTGCAACATTGGTAATTGCCATTTTCGCCCATTTATCTGTATCGCGGTAAGCCGCATTGATATCCTTCTGCGCACGCGCATAATCCGCGTAATCCTCCAGAACGAAATATTCATCTGCCCTGCCGCCGAAGCCGTTCAGCAGTGCATCATACAACTCGCGGAACAAATTTGTATCCGGATCGAATGTGCCGTTAATCAGGGAGTTCAACGCCATACGGACTTCCTGATTCATGTTGTAAACCGTCCATGGATCATACCCGCCCTGATATTTCCGCTGTACCTCTTTCGCACTCATACCGAAAATAAAAATGTTATCCATGCCGACTTCTTCACAGATTTCCACATTCGCGCCATCCATCGTACCAATTGTCAGCGCTCCGTTCAGCATGAATTTCATGTTGCCCGTACCAGATGCTTCTTTTCCGGCGGTAGAAATCTGCTCGCTGACGTCAGCCGCAGGCATCAGACGCTCCGCAACGGAAACGCGGTAGTTTTCCATAAATACCACTTTGATTTTGCCGTTAATGACAGGGTCATTATTCACAACTTCCGCAACACTGTTAATCAGCTTGATAATCAGCTTTGCGCGGCGATAGCCTGCCGCTGCTTTCGCACCAAAAATGAATGTGCGCGGCACAATATCCATGCCGGGATTCATCTTCAGCTGGTTATACAGCCCAATGACATGCAGGATATTCAAAAGCTGGCGTTTGTATTCATGCAGACGCTTTACCTGTATATCGAAAATAGAATCGGGGTTAATCTCAATCCCTTTCGTTTTCATGATATAATCCGCAAGTCTGACTTTATTCTCCCGTTTGATTTCCATAAAGCGGCGGCAAAACTCCTTATCCTCCGCGTAAGGCAGAATCTTCTCCAGTTCGTCCAGATTTGTTATCCAGCCCTTGCCAATTTTTTCTGATATCAATTCCGCAAGGCCGGGATTTGCATGGAGCAGCCAGCGTCTCTGGGTAATGCCGTTTGTTTTATTGTTGAATTTTTCCGGATACAGGTCATAGAAGTCCTTCAGTTCCTGATTTTTCAGGATTTCCGTATGCAGTGCCGCAACGCCGTTGACAGAATGACTGCCAACGATTGCCAGATATGCCATACGAATCTGACCATCCGCAATGATAGCCATATTCCGGATTTTTTCCGGATCACTGCCGTAACGCTCTGTCAGTTTCAGACAGAAACGGCGGTTAATTTCTTCCACAATCTGATATATACGGGGCAGAAGGCGGCTGAACAGTTCCATGGGCCATTTTTCCAAAGCCTCGGACATAATGGTATGGTTGGTGTAAGCGCAGACCTTCTGCGTAATCTCCCACGCCTGATTCCAGGGTACGTCGTTCTCATCGACCAGCACACGCATCAGCTCTGCCACTGCAACGCTGGGGTGCGTATCATTCAGCTGGAACGCCACCTTCTCCGGCAGCAAACTGAAATCACTGTGTTTCTGTTTGAACCGCGCGATTACGCGCTGAATCGTTGCGGAAATGAAGAAGTATTGCTGACGCAGGCGCAGTTCCTTGCCCTGGTAATGTTCATCCGCCGGATACAGCACATCTGTCATTGTATTTGCAAGCAGTTCTTCCTCCGCTGCCTTCTGATAATTGCCTTCATTGAAGGATTTCAGATCCAGAGGGTTTTTGGGCTTTGCCTCCCAGAGACGCAGTGTATTTACCGTATTATTTCCATAACCGATTACAGGGTAATCATACGGCACAGCCATTACAGACTGGTAATTTTCCTGTATAAAACGGTAATCCCCATTACTCTTAGGCACTGCGCGCACGCTGCCGCCAAATTTGACCTCTACGGCATATTCGCTCCGCTTTACGCCCCAAGGGTCGCCATTTTCCAGCCAGTTATCCGGAACTTCAACCTGATAGCCGTTTTCAATGCGCTGTTCAAAAATACCGTAATGATAGCGGATACCGCAGCCATATGCCGGCAGGGACAATGTAGAGAGTGAATCCAAAAAGCAGGCCGCAAGACGTCCAAGGCCGCCGTTGCCCAGGCCAGGACCGGGTTCCGCGTCCTCCACCATATTATAATCAACACCAAGTTCATCAAAAACCTCTTTTACCTCGTCAAACATCTCAAGGTTAATCAGACCATTTCCAAGGAACCGCCCCATTAAAAATTCCATGGAAAGGTAATAAACAACTTTTTCATCTTTTTCATAATACTCGTCATGGGTTTTGATCCAATTTTCGGAAATGATATCCCTGACAGTAAACGCTGCCGCCTGATAAATTTCCTCAACCGTAGCTTTTTCCAAAGCCTTGCGGTACAGCATTTTTACATTGTCACGAATCATTTCTTTCAGTGCTTCTTTGCTAATACCAATTTTGCTCATAACTACTTCCCTTCTTTAGACTGTATTTTTGGTTCTTATCATATCTTTTTTCTGTATCCTATCATACCAGAGAAACCGCTGTTTTGTAAATCAGAATATTCCCATCGTGGAAAAAATTATCGCGGAAAGTAAAAAGCCTGTGCCGCCGCCAGCCGCAGGACGCAGCTTTTCCCATGCGCCGCCTTCTGGCAGTATACCGCAACAAGCCGCGTAAAGCCCTGTTCCACCCAAAAACGCCAAAAAAATGGAAAAGCCCGTTCCCCTGCCCCACTGCCAGAGCCATAATGCCGTAAGGCCGCCAAAAAGCAGGGCCACCAGCAGGAAAAAAACTTTTCCGGCTTTTCCTTCCAGCCATACTCCTGCCTCCGCGCCGCAGACCGCCGCCATGCCGCAGAAAAACGGCGTTTCCATCACAGGCGGCAATATGCCAAAACAAAGCAGTCCAAGAAAAAAGCCATGCAGGAATCCCTGTAAAAATGTGCCGCGCCGTCCCTTTGCCGCCCAAAGGCAATACCCTGCACAGGCAGACAGCCAAAAAAACGCCGGCATACCCATTCCCCCTTTTTCTGCCTTTTATTCAGCTTATGGGGGAGACAAAAAGGAAATGCCGCTTTGCCTGAAAACTGCCGGGCAGACGTTTCCGAAATATTTTCAGAAACCCAGAACAATACCAATCACCGCACCAATTGCAATATAAAATACAGGATGCTTTTTCCACTTATTTGTCGCAAACAGCAAAACAGCAAACAGAATGCATTCTTTTATACCGATCATGCTGCCCAGCGTGGAAATTTCCAGTTCGTCCAGTGTTGCCGAATGGAACAGCGCACCAATCAGCACGCCTGCACCTGCTGAAGCAATCAGCCCCGTTACCGCCGGACGCAGACCATAAAACGCATATTCTACATATTTATTATCCCTGAATTTTTCCAGAAATTTAGAAATCATTATAATGATGACAACGGAAGGAAAAATCAGCCCCAGCGTCGCACAGACGCTCCCAAGCGCACCGCCGAACTGGAATCCTGTATATGTCGCCATGTTTACACCCAAAGGGCCGGGCGTGGATTCTGAAATGGCAATCATATCCGGTATCTGATTGACAGAAAACCAGGAATATTTATCCGCCAGGCGGTAAAGAAACGGCAATGTCGCCATGCCGCCGCCCACAGAAAACAACCCAATCTTGAAAAATTCTATAAAAAGCAGGAGCAAACCATTCATTGCCTACGCGCCTCCCTTCCGACGGAAATGGCAACGCCCAGCACGCCGGCCGCCAGCACCACCCAGACGGGTGAAATCTCAAACAGCACAGACACCAGAAAACCGCCCAGAGCGATAAGAACGCAAATCTTATCCACAACGGATTTTTTCCACATTCCCACAACCGCATTGATAATCAGCACACTGACAACCACACGAATCGCCGCAAACGCATGCTGCACAGGGGCAAGCTCCGCAAAATTGCTCAGAGCCGCCGCGATAACCATAACAATAATCAGGGAGGGGAACACACTGCCCAGCGTTGCGGCAACCGCACCCGCTATTCCCTTTTCTTTATAGCCTACAAACGTGGCTGTATTTACAAAAATAACACCCGGCGTACACTGTCCGATGGCAAAGTAATCCAGCACTTCGTCCTCTGTTGCCCATTTGTGCTTTTCCACCACTTCTTTTTGCAGCATCGGCAGCATCGCATAGCCGCCGCCGAACGTAAACGCGCCAATCCTGCAAAATGTCGTGAACAGCATCCATAAATCTTTCACTACTCTCGTTCCTTTCTTTCATGCGTTTCAGTCTCAGGGTTTGTCCCTGAGCTGCTTACCTGTTTTCTTTCCCGCTCATTTCCTCTATATCCAGCCGCAGGACAACCGTTGCAGCAAGCGTTTTCTCCGGAAAATCCCAGTCATCACGCCCTGTGTAATGCGCCATTACCGCAAGCAGGCCTTTCCGCTTTTCCTCCACGTCCTCCAGAATATGGATTTTTCCTGTTCCGATGATGCTTTGATACAAATTGGTGTATCCACAGGCTGTATCGGCTTCTTTCAGCTGAAAATTACAGTCACATTCAAAGCCTGCCGCACCATTTTTCTGTATCAGGTCCATTTTCCGGCCCTCCTTCGCGCCATGGAAATAAAACGCCTTTTCTTCCTCCACATAGCCAAAGCTGACCGGCACAATATACGGCGCGCCTTCGTCCGCAAGGGCAAGCCGCAGGCAGTCACAGTTTTGAATGATTTCATTTATTTTAGCCTGCTCTGTAATTTCCCTGTCTTTCCTCCTCATTTGTATGCCCTCCTAATATTGTATTTTTGAATAATCATCTATTGTGGTATGGATTATAACAGTCTTTTTTTCCGTGTCCCATAGGATTTCGTTATCCTTTACCCTATTGATTTTGCACATGTCCTGAGGTTTATGAACGTACGTCCATCTTTGATTTCTGCGCCGCGCAGAAGAATACGATTTTCCAAAACGTACTCCATTTCATCTGTTCCAACCGAAACTATAATAATATCCGCTCCCTGTAAAATAGTTGTTTCTTTTTTTCATGATCCCAAAGCACTACCATTCCAGGGAAAACTTCTCCCAATTCCCTGACAGGGAGCATAATTACCCCTGTTATTTCAATTCCACCACCGTCACGCCGGCTTCACCCTCTCCATATGCTCCGGGACGGTAGCTTTTCACATGGGAATTTGTCCGCAAATAATTCTGCACGCCCGCACGCAGTGCGCCTGTCCCCTTGCCATGAATAATGATAACCTGTTTTAAGCCGGAAAGGTATGCATCGTCAATATATTTATCAATATTTGCAAGGGCCTCATCTACCAGCTGCCCGCGGCAGTCAATTTCCGCAGAAATAAACTGGCTTTTCGAGGTTTTCGCTTTCGGTGCAGCCTGTCGTTTCTTTTCCTTCGGCTGGGGCGTATCGTCCAGCATCAGTTCCGCGAGGGGAACTTTCATTTTCATTGCGCCCATCTGCACCATAACTTCTTTATTTTTATCCGGTGCAGTCAGCGCGACACCGTTCTGGTCAAATGAAATAACATAGACCCTGTCGCCCGCCTGTAATTTATCCGGTGCTTTATGTGTCGGCTTGTTCTTTTTGGATTTCAGGAAATCTACCTGCATAGAGGACAGTTTTTCATTCAGTTTCGCCCGCTGGTCCAGCATCTGCTGACGGTTATTTTTTTCTTTCGCCTGACGGTTCATTTCCTTGATGATACTGTCGGCTTCTTCCTTTGCCTGTCTCTTATACACATCTGACGCTGCCGACGACTCCTTACGTGTA
>CAMQRG010000116.1 GCA_947036475.1 uncultured Clostridia bacterium | reverse complement strand
GCGCAGGCAAGACGTTCCTGCTCCAGCTCATGGCACTGCGTTTCCGGGAGCAGGGGATACAGGTGTTCATCATCGCGCCGCTGAAAGGACATGAATTTCGCCCGGCGTGCGAAGCTGTGGGCGGGAAGTATATCAAGCTGTCCCCGTCCTCCAACGACTGTATCAACATCATGGAGATCCGGCGGGTTAGCCTGGATACCGACATGGAACTGGGCTCCAGCCGCGCGGACTCTTTGCTGGCGGACAAGATACAAAAGCTGCACATCTTTTTCCTGCTGCTCAAGCCCAACATTACCGATGAGGAACGGCACTACCTTGACACCGCGCTCATCGAGTGCTACGGGCGGAAGGGCATCACCTACGACAACGCCAGCCTGTTCGACGGGGATGGGGCTTTCAAGGAGATGCCGACGCTGAAAGATTTGTATGCCCTGCTTTCCGAACGGCCGGAGGTGAAAAGTCTTGCGCTGTCGCTCTCAAGGTTTGTGACGGGCTCGGCAAGCAGGCTGGGGCAGGCAACAAACGTGGATTTGGAAAACAAATACATCGTGCTGGATATTTCGGAAATGGGCAAAGACCTCCTGCCGCTGGGGATGTTCCTCGCGCTGGATTCCTGCTGGGACAAGTGCAAGGAGTCGCGTGCGCGGAAAAAAGTCATCATGCTCGATGAATTATGGTGTCTGATTGGCGCGTCCTCCAACGCAATGGCGGCGGATTTCGTGCTGGAAATATTCAAAATCATACGCGGCTATGGCGGCGCGGCGGTCTGCGCCACACAGGATTTGAACGACTTTTTTGCACTGGAAGGCGGCAAATATGGCAAGGCCATCATCAACAACAGCCGCCTGAAGGTCGTCCTGCCATTGGAGGAGGAAGAAATCGGGCGCGTGCAGGAGGTCATGGGGCTTTCCGATGAGGAGGCGATGCAGGTCAGCCGGAACAGCCGCGGCGAGGGGCTGTTCTGCGCCGGAAGGAACCGCATCAGCGTATCGTTCCACGCAACAGAAAAGGAAAAATACCTGATTACGACCAGCCGCGAGGATCTGGAACAACGGATAGGAGGAATTGGAACATGAGGATACAAAACGAATTGCTTGAGATAAAGGCCCTTCTGGGGCAGGCAACAGCGGCGGCGGGGATTGCCGCGATTGGCGGAGGAAACGAGGTTCCGCAGATGGAACGGCTGACTGCCGCGCTGGAACGTGCTGTAGTTCTTTCCCGAAACACTTTGGAAAGCCTGCGCCCATGCGTGGAGTTTTTGCAGGGCGGCAAGCCCGTACTGCCATATGTGGCGGTTGGCGGGACGGTACGGCTGCTGAATGGACGCTGGCTGCATATCCGGCTGGACACACTCCTGCCGCACTGCCGGTTCCAGTCGCCGGGGTATCTGGCGGACACCATCTCGCGGCTGCTGGACAGCTTCGGGGAAAACGGCAGGAGGCTGCCGTATTTCAAAAAAGCACTGCTTGTGATAGATGAGCATTGCAGCTGCGAAAACCGGACGGTCTACGATCAGGATAACAAGGGCTGGAAGGCGGTGCCGAACGCGCTGAAGGGGCGGCTGTTTCCGGACGACGACCAGTTTTCGCTGGGCATCGCGCTGTTATCAACGGAGAGCGAAGAAATGGGCTGCGACATTTACGTCCTGTCGGTTAATGATGCCTGGGAATTTTTCAGCCAGCGGCAGGGCGGGATGTTGTTTTAAGGGATAAGACCGTGGGGGCTCAGCCCCTCGACCCGATTGCGGCAAAACAAAGTTTTGCCGGAAGGATTTCATAGGGAAATGCAGCGGGGATTTGGGTGTTGAAAGGCAAATTTCAGGTCTGTCTTTTTATAAAAATGTCGGTTTTTTTCAGGTACGAAACAGGGTGGCTGAATGTGTCCTTGAAAATTTCTGCAAGCCCTTGATTTCAGCAGGTTTCCAAAGCAGATTTCAAGTCTGTAATCTGAAAAATACAGACACCTACGTTCGGTTGACATTTTTTTGTGGAAAAACAGGAGCAGTCCCTCGTTTTTCCACAGCTTTGTTTCCAGCCTTTATTTTCGTGATGGAGGTGCTTTTTTGATATTGAATGTAAAAGAGGTAGAATTACTGAAGCTGCTTTGCTGGTGTAAAAATGCCCCTGCGCCTTCTGCGTGGCAGATTGGCATTTTTAATGCGCAGTGTGTTGCGGCTTTGGAACACTTCGGACTTGTCTTTGTAAGCCGCAATAAAAAATATATCCGTCCCCGCCCTTCCGCTTATCACCTCATGGAAACGGCGGGATTTTCTTTTAAGGCGGATGCTGCACCCCAGACAAAACCGAGGATTTTGGACAGAAGAAATACTGCGGCAAAAGTTTTGCTTACATTTTATTCAGCGGGGGCTGATGTTTTCAAGGATACGATAGACGAAATTTCCGAAAAAGCGGTTTATATCCCTTCCTTTGCCGCAAGGAGCGCGAACAGCGGCAACCCCTTCGGTAGCACGAAGTTTTACGGCATTTTCCAGACCTCGGAAACGCTGTACCTTGTATTTTACGCTGATGATGCTGGCATTTATTTCCAGAAGGAACTGACACTGTTCCACAGCTACATTGACCGGAGCCATATCCAGAACACAGGTCTTATCTTTATGGGCGGTTCGGTTTCGGAGATTGGGAATACTGTATTCCACGAGCCGCGTCCAGCGGAACAGACAAAGAAAAAGTACAACACAGACAGTTTCGGCAAGGTGTTCTCCATGACTTCCCTGCCCGTCCATTTCGTCCCTGTTGGGAATGCTGGCGCGCAGATGCTCCGGTATCTTGCCATGCCGCGTTACAGGGAACGGCTGGCAAGGCTGGTGCTGCGCAAAAGCTACCGCCCGCCATATGACGCTCTGCCAGACACAGACGCCATCCATTTCCGGCCGCCGCATCTTCCGGCAGCAGTCACGCTGGATATGGACATTAAGCGCATCGACAGAGCGGTTTCGGCGGCAAAGGGACAGGGTTTCCCGAAAATCGTGCTGTATGCCCTTCCTGAGCAGGTGCCGTTCCTGCGGGAGCGTTATCAGGGTGCGGCAGAGGTCATTGCGGTCAACGCCAAACGGCTGGACAGGGAGATCGGCGTTGGGGACGGTATCCCAGACGGTGCCGCCCCCTATTTTACGGCGGAAGGGAGGTGCATCGACGTTGCGGATTTCGCGGCATATCGAAAAAGTAAAGCATAAATGCAGGGAAAATCTCTGGAAAACAGGGACGCTGGGCGGCGTTGGATTGTATGTTTACGGGCTGTTTATCAATTCCATCCATAACGGGATTGCGGCGACGTTCAGCCTTGGCGGCGACGCCCCGGTGAAGCTCATCGAATGGAACCCGTTCCGGAATTTCGCCGCTATTTTTACACCCACAGGTCTGGGTGTGACCTTTTTCCTGCTTGCCATGCTCGTGCTTCTCGACAAGCGCGGAAAGCCCTACCAGTTTCTTTCAGGCTATCGCTTTGATAAGGACAGGCGCGGCTTTGACATACTGCCGGACGGCACGCATGGCACCTCCGGCTTTATGGCACGCAGGGAGATGGGGCAGGTCCTGGAATACGGAAAAATCGGACAGCTTTCCAGCACGATACTGGGGAAATCGGAAGATAGATACGGGGATACAGAATATATCTCCCCTAAAAAAGACAATGGGCTGAATGAGCATATCATGGTTTTCGGCGCGTCCGGCGCAGGGAAATCGAGGGGCTTCGTCAAGCCCTTTATCCTGCAATGTATCAAGCGGCAGGAGAGCTTAGTGCTGGTTGATCCCAAGGGCGGTGCGACACGTTCCTGACTGAAAAGGTCAGGCGTGAAGCCGGAAAAGAGAGAAGATTGAAAGGAGCTTCTTAAAAAGGTTTCATAGAACTGGTTATCCGACAGGTGGAATGAAGGGGCAACGCCCGGAAACGCCTGCTCTGATACTCCGAATGGCATGGACGCAGTCAAGGGCGGAAGTGTCATAAGCTCGGTGAAGTCGGCTGAGAGCGCATCCTAAAGACGCAGCTTTGCGGTACAGGAACGGCGAACCAGAGGTGGTCGAATGCGTGATAGGCCGGGAGTCCATGGTATCTATGGTTAGAATCCACTATGTTACAGCATGGCGGAGGCGTATTCTCGATTGTACGGGTCTAGATAGGGTATTGGTCTAACAGGCCAATCTCACCATCGTGTGAGGTCTGCGGGGGTAAGTAAAACTCGTCCTTTATGAAAGTCCCTGCGCCGTTACAGGCGGCGGCAAGCAGACAGGCTTATAGAGAAGACCTAAGGATGCCGGAAACGGATAGGATAATCGGAACGTGGTAAGCCGGCAACGCGGAGAGCTTGGCCTCTGTGAAGCGGCGGCAGGGAAAATCTTCTGACATAACCTGCCCTTATGCCGGGGAATGTGGCGGCACAGTACCGATGAAGCGGAGCTAACAAAGCCGTGGAGGGATAGCCGCCAGTCAGTGTTTTACATTAAATCAATGTTACAGTTCAAATGAAAATTTCATTCTGCATAAGGTTCGAGTATGACTAAGAGAGGCAAAATCCAAAAGAAAACGGAGTGAGCCGACTTATGGCAGCCAAAAAACCGAGGAAAAAGCAGGTACTTAGGAACAATGAGTATTACAACACCCAAGAAATATTTGACAGCCTGTATCAGCAGAGCCAAAATGGCGGGATATTCACACACTTGATGGAACTGGTTACAAGTGAACAAAATATCCTGCTGGCATACCGCGCTGTCAAAAAGAACAAAGGGAGCAAGACAAAAGGCGTAAATGCGACCACCATCATGGACATAGGCGAAAAACAGCCGGAAGAGCTGGTTGCCTATGTGCGGAAAAGGCTGGAGAATTTCCAGCCCCATGCGGTGCGCCGGGTAGAAATCCCAAAGCCTGATGGGCGTATGCGTCCATTGGGCATCCCTACCATGGAAGACCGCATCATCCAGCAGTGTATCAAACAGGTATTGGAGCCGATCTGTGAAGCAAAGTTTTACAAACACAGCTATGGTTTCCGACCTAACAGAAGCGCACATCATGCAGTTGCAAGAGCGATGTTCCTTGCAAACCAGGCAGGTTATTGCTTCGTGGCTGACATTGACATCAAAGGGTTTTTTGACAATGTCAACCATGGGAAACTGCTGAAACAGCTCTGGACGCTGGGAATACGGGATAAGAGATTGCTCTGCGTGCTTTCCAAAATGCTGAAAGCTCCCATATAGGGCGAAGGAACCCCGACAAAGGGGGTGCCGCAGGGAGGCATCCTCAGCCCACTGCTGGCAAATGTCGTGCTGAATGAGCTGGACTGGTGGATTGCCAGCCAATGGGAGGAATTTCCCTTGAAGCAGCGATACCAGAGCCGCCCGCATTATAAGGGAAAAGGGACGCTGAAGCGTGTGTTTCTGGTGCGGTACGCAGACGATTTCAAGCTGTTCTGCAAGACAAGGAATGACGCGGAACGGCTGTTTGAAGCGACAAAGCTGTGGCTAGTGGAACGCCTTGGATTAGAAATAAGCCCCGAAAAATCCAAAATAGTAAATCTGAAAAAGAGCTATTCGGAATTTCTTGGCTTCAAGCTGAAACTCCGCCCGAAAAGCGGAAAATGGGTGCTGAAATCTCATATGACAGATAAGGCGCAGAAAAAGTGCAAAGAAACGATACGGAACGCCATTGGGCTGATTGGCCGAAAACCAAACCAATGGAGCGTCATGCGGTTCAATGCGGCAGTGCTGGGACTGCATGAATATTACAAAGTTGCAACGAACGTATATCTTGACTTTGACCGAATTGCCTTCGATGTCAGAAAGACATTGTTATGCAGAACAAAAAGCCACCGAAACAAAACCGGTTTGCGGAGCAAAGCATTTCAGAAATTTTACAGTGGATTTACTGGGAAAATATTTTATGTCTCAAAGCTGGCACTGTATCCTGTGAACGGCGTAAAAACCTCGCCGCCAATGTGTTTTTCGCAGGAAATCTGCAATTATACGGAGCGCGGACGGGCAAAAATCCATGAGATGCAGAAGGCAGTCAGCCCATATATACTGCGAAAACTGATGGAACATCCCATACAGGGGCAGAGCACGGAATTGAATGACAACCGTATCTCCCTGTATATCGCCCAGCGCGGGAAGTGCGCAGTATGCAAAGAACCGCTGGTACTGGGGAATATGGTCGTCCACCACATTCTGCCGAGGGCCGATGGCGGAAAAGACAACTATGCCAATCTGATTCTGGTTACAGAAGAAGTGCATCGGCTCATCCATGCGACAGACCCAGAAATCATTAGGAAATATCTGCAAAAACTGGAATGCTGCAATTTCGACAGAAAGAAGCTCAACAAACTCCGGGTATTGGCTGGCAACTGTAAAATCGAATATAGGTAAACATTGATGGGGCGCCGTGTGATGGGAAACT
>CAMQRG010000115.1 GCA_947036475.1 uncultured Clostridia bacterium | reverse complement strand
ACACGTAAGGAGTCGTCGGCAGCGTCAGATGTGTATAAGAGACAGGGTTAACATATTTCCGCATATCACGCAGCCATAATAATTCAGCCGAAGGTACTTTTTGCAGCTCTCTTACAACCTCTGTCAAAGGCATTCCGTTTCCTCCTTCTGCGTGCTGTCCTCTCCATATTTCTTTTCCAACAGTTTCAATTCTTCTGCGTATTCTACTTCAATCGCCGCCAGCTGACCTTTTATCTGCGGCCCCGCGTTCCTGATAAACTTTTCAGCGGCTCCCTTTTTCCGCCGCTCTGCCTTCTCCGCATAATCTAAATATTTTTTATAAAGCTCCGCAGTACGGCGTTTCCGTGTAACCTCAAGCATCATCCTGCAAATCCTGTATTCCGCCGCTTTATCACCCGTAAGTATGGAATTATCTAAAGCCTTGATTTCTTCAAAATCCGGCTGCATTTTTTCCGGCGTATGCTCATTTACATATTTCCGCATTTCCCGCAGCCACAGCAGTTCTCCGGAAATTTTGCCCTCATGGCGGCAAAGCCCGCTACGTTGTTCAGAGCATCCCTCCTGCAACCCCTTTGCAATCTCTCCCAAAGCCATTTTACTACCTCCATTCCTTGTGGCGAGGCTTTGCCTCGCTGCACAGCCGCCTACTGCGGCCATGTTGGCAGCTTCTCATTTGTCGGCTTGAATCCTGTCTTTTCTATACTTCGGAATGTTGTACAGCGCGGCAGCCAAACCAATTCAACAACCCCCGTGGGGCCGTTCCGCTGTTTGGCTATATTGACTTCGGCAACGCCCCGCCGCTCTGTATCTGGGAAATAATATTCCTCCCTGTAAAGCAGCATTATGACATCCGCGTCCTGCTCAATATCGCCGCTTTCGCGCAGGTCGTACATCATTGGCCTTTTGTCCGCCCGTTCCTCACATTTCCGCGTCAGCTGGGAAAGCGCAAGCACAGGACAACGGAAATCCTTTGCCAGCTGTTTTAATCCTCTGCTGACTGCACCGACCTCCTGTGTACGGCTTTCCGCCTTTGCCGAAACTAGCTGCAAATAATCCACCACGACCAGCCGCAGCCGGAAACCCTGTGTCTGGTATCCGTGACAGGCGGCGCGTATCTTGTCCATCGTCATACCGCCCTCATCGTTGAGTATCACCCGCCCCGGGCCGCTTTCAAAATCCGCGCTGTTTTTCTCAATCTCCGCCAGCGTCCGCAGCCAGCCATCGTCATTCGTGCCTACGGAAAAACAATCGTTATCGACGTTGTACTCCGAGCTGTACCCGCGCCCGCCGAGTGCCTTTGCGGGCATTTCCAGCGAAAAGAACGCCACGCGTTCCCTGCCGGAAAGCGTTTTTTGCGCGTTGCGGGCAATGTCCAGCGCAAGCGCGCTTTTCCCCATAGAGGGGCGCGCCGCAAGTATGTTTAAGTCCCCGTCCCGCAGACCGCCCAGCATGAAATCCAAGTCACGAAAACCCGTAGGAATGCCGACAATGGTTTTCCCGCTCATGCGAATCTCGTTCAACTCCGCTATGTATTCGCCCGTTGCATCCGCCAGCGTTTTTACCTCAGCCGCACCGTAGCCATCCCCCTGTATCCCAGCGATTACGCGCCCGATTTCGCCGCTGTCCTGCCTGTATGCCGCCTGCATCATTTCCCCGCAGGCGCATATACAGCGGCGGAAATACGCAAGCCGCTTGATTTCTTCCGCGTAATGCCGCAGGTTAACGCTTGTGCTGATACTTCCGGCAATCCGCGCCAGCGTTTCAAAGCCTGCCTGTTCCGCCGTTCCCTGCCGCTCCATTTCCGCCCAGAGCGTCACGGCATCCACCGCCGCGCCCGTTTTCCGCACAGCCTCCGCCGCTTCAAATACCATACGGTTTACGGGGAAATAAAAATCCTCTGCGGAAACCAGCCCGCAGCCCAGCCTTGCCGCCTCCGCGTCCAGCATCATACAGCCCAAAAAAGCCCGCTCCGCTTCAAGGCTGGAAGGTTTCGCGGCTCTTTCATCCCGCATCATACGCTGTCACCTTCCGCCAGCCTCCGCCGCCGTTCCAGCGCATCATCGGGATGGCGGGCTTTGCCCGCTGTCACAGCCGCTCCCAGCGGCCATGCAGGCGGGGTGTGCGGCGAAGGGTTCAAGGACCTGTATTCGTTTTCCCAGCCTCCGGCGTTCAGCCATGTTGCAGGATGCGGGATAAATTCGCCGCCGCCCTTCGTCCATTCTACGCTGATTTTTGCCCGCTCTAATCCTGCCATAATGGCGCGGTATTTCTCCGGCGTGACTTTCAACTTGTTCCATGCCTTTATCGCCGTCTGCTTGTTCTTCCGGTTCGGGTAAGCATCCCAAAAGGCGGCAAATTCAGCGGAGTTCCCCGAAAGAATCTTTTCTTTCTCCTTCTCCTTCTCCTTTTCCTTCTCCTTCTCTGTCCCAAATGTTCCCGAATGTTCCTCGTTGTTCCCAAGTGTTCCCGAGTGTTCCACGCCCTCGTTTGCCTCCGCCTCATCTTCCATAGCGGCAGCAGATTGCAGAGGCAAAAGCCCCGTTTTATCCAGCATATTGTAAAGCTGGTCGGTAAATTCAGGAGATTGAACTTTTTTCAAATCCGCAGCGATGGCGCGTTTTACGGCTGTCTTTTTCGTCCAGTTCTCCGCGCCCCAGCCCAAAAGCAGGACTTCTCCCGTTTCCGCACAGTAGGCAATATAGCCGCTTTCTACCATGCGGGATAGTAGCTTTTCCAGCGTTTCTTTGTTGTATCCCGTTTCGTCCATTGCCCGCCGCATACGGAACGGGTAACAGCCCAACGTGTTCACGTTCGCATTGGTACGCAGATAAAACCAGAAGTATTTTTCTTCCGGCGTCATTTCCCGCGCCTCGTCCGTTTCCCAAAAGGAACGCTCTATTTTCGTAAATTCATTCATTCCAAAACCTCCTTTTTGTCCAGCATATCGCCGAAAAGGTATCAGGAAATATCATCCTCGCAACAACTGCCGCTTCACTCCGCGGACTGCTGGGACAGAGTTGCCGCACAGCCGCATCTATCGACCATGATTGTAAGTTCTAAGCTCAAAAAAACTGCAGCTGTCCTCTTGCTTTCTGTTGCTCTTGACTCTGCTCCCTCTCGTGCAGTGTCCGCTGTTAATCTCTTTGAATACACTGCCAAAACGCGCATAGTGCTGCGTAAAGTAAGCACACTTCCCGCAGTTTTTTGGTTTCTTCTCCGGTTCTTCGCCAAGCGTTTCCCGCAGAAGCTGAACCTCATTCTTTAGCCTTATGTTTTCCTCCTCCAGAGCCGCCACCTGTAAATAGATTGCTTTTTCCTTCACCATGCTTCTCCCTCCTTTTATAGTGCTCATATCGAGCACTTATTTATGCTTGAATTATAGTGTACAATTTGGGCATTGTCAAGTATAAATAAGGAGGTCGTTTCATGTTTCCCTATCGGTTAAATTCTGTCCGCAAATCAAGGGGCGTCACCGCTCAGCAAATGGCTGATTTTCTTTGTATGGGTCTACGTGCTTATCGAAACTATGAAAGCGGCGACCGTTTTCCCTCCGCTGATACACTCATTAAAATAGCTGATAAATTAGATGTATCTATTGATTATCTTCTTGGTCGGGACAATTTTTTGAAATCTCACGGAGTTTTCTTTGATGAATTTTGAATAAGTCTTCAAGAGTATCCCAAAGTTCGATTCCTCCAAGCCGCTCACCACTCTCTAAAGATTTATAATATCTAAGACCAATCCCCAGCTTGTCCGCTACCTGCTGTTGCGTCAGGCCCGCATTATTACGGGCTCTTTTCAAGTTCTCTCGCATCCTTTCCCTTCCTCTTTTCAATCAAAACGGCAAATCGTCATCATCCATATTCTCGTTAACTTCATAGAATCCGTCCATTGCGGGCTGACTGCCCATGCTTGTCCCTGCCGCGCCTTTATCTTCTCGTCCCCCTGCACTGCCATTTTCAACGGTCGAACTGGAATCGCAGAAATGATGCTTATTCACAATTACGTCAAAGCTCTTGCGCTTTATCCCGTCCTTGTCCGTGAATGTCCCTGTCTGTATGCGCCCTTCAATGCCAATCCTCATACCCTTTTTTAACCACTTCTCCGCAAATTCTCCATTCTTGCCAAAAGCAACGCAGCTGATAAAGTCTGCCTCTGGGTGTTCATTGTCCTTTTTTACTGCACGGTTGACCGCCAAAGTGTAACGGGCAACAGCCAGGGGAATTGTCCCCTGGCTGTACCTTACTTCTGGGGCGCGTGTCAGCCTGCCGATTAACTGCACTGTATTCATGCGCGCCCCTCCTTTACTGCATTAAAATAACCGCTTTGCTCTCAATTTCCTCTTTCAGCCTGTCTTTCAGGTATTCATAAACAGCATTCTGCGCATCCAGTTTCCATGCGCCGCCGTCCGCCTCAAACAGCGCGCACGCCCCGCCCTCTCTCATGCGGAAAATAAACTTGCTTTCCGGCTGTTCGACTTCAATAAACGTGCGGTACGGCCTCAACGTAACAGGATTTGGCACTTTGACCTCTGACACCGATGCAATGCCAGTCCGTACCGTTGTCACCTGACTTACGCCATCGTCCGCCGTGTTCCGTACAGCTTCATCCTTCAAATTGCCAACAACTTTCAGCATAATGTCCCTATCATCGTTTTGAAGGAACATACTTTGCAGTGCGATATTAAAATTTTCCGCGTCATGATATACACCAGACTTGAAAACTGGCGTTTCCGCCGATGCCCGCATGAAAATTTCCCGCTCCTGCCAAACCTCAAGCGCAAGGCTTTTGATAGAAACTGCTGCATGGTTCTCAATCTGCACCAGCAGAGGCTCACCCTCAAAACGGCACTCTGCGTCACCAATCTCTTTTATGTACGTCACTATGCTTTCAAGGCTGTGTACTTCCAGTGTCGGAACAAGCGGCGGCTTTACAGGGTCAAGTTCCTTGTCCGCGTATTTCCTGCCCTCAACCTCTATCAGATTTGCCCCGCCAAGCTCTATAAGATACTCCAATGCTTTTTTAATCATAGTATGTCCTCCTTTAGACTGTCGCACTCTGCCTCTGTTTCTGTAAATCAATCACACTGGGCTTGTCCTCCGCCGCTTCGCCCGCGGCTTCTTCCAGCTCAAGCTGTCCATTCATTGCATTTTTATTCCATTCCGCCGCGCGGACGTTGCCCTGCCCGTCACCCTCAACAATCATGCGGCTTGTAATCGCCGCCCTTGGCTGCAATCTGGTTTTCACTACTGCGAAAACATCCACATCCGTTCGGTCTGCCTTATGCGGCTTGAATGTCAGTTCAACCGTCAATTTCCGCGCCTTTTCCGGCTCAGTGTTCGGGTCTGCGATATTCTCATAAACCCGCTGTATTGCCGCTGAAATCTGCTCGGCAACTGCGCCGCCCGCAAAAGACTGTATATTAAAATTTCCCATCTGCGCCTCGCTCCTTCTTCCTTCTCTCTATGTATCGCTCGACCATTTCCGCCCTGCAGCATTTTTCGTCCGGCCATTCCTCCCCCCGTTCTTTCATTTCCAGCACTGCATAGTATCTCTCAGGGTTCGCCCGGATTTCCGCCAGCGCGTTAGAATAAAAACGTTTTCGTATTTCCGCGTCCTTCTCCGCTTGGTTTGGCGCACTGCAATAATCGTCCCATATCTTAATTTTCGTGTTCCCTATCATAAATTCCCGAGCCAAACCCATTCATATCACCTCTTTTCAGCCTATGCATAGTGTTTTGTCCGTTATGTAACACCCGTTTGTCAGCTTTTCAGGCTAATATAAAAACCCGAAAAAGCCACCCTGCCGCTTCTGTAATGAAAAGAACCAGAACCGCCGCCCATGCCATACGCATGTAAATCAGCCTGTCCGCAATCTTGTCCTGGATATATTCCGGCAAGCCCCGCTGGAGCTGTCCCATCCGTCCCAACTGTTCCGCTTGGTATTCCTGTTGTTCGGCCGCTGTCATTTCGGATAAACCTTTGTATCTCTCCATTCTCCCGCCCCTTTCCGCATGTAATATGGAAAACGCTCAAAAAATATCTTCTATCAGGCAGCCCAGAGCCTTTGCAATCTTTTTGGCAATACGGACATCTGGAAAAACTGTTTCCGCCATAGCTTCGTATCGTTGATATGCTCGTTCGGTAATTCCTGCCTGTTTCGCAACCTGCTTTTGCGTCAGCCCTGCCTTTTTTCGTTGGGCTTTCAAACGCTCGTTCATTTTTCAACCATCCTTTTCTTTATCACCATTTTTTTGTATCAGGGCATCATTGCTCTCCTCCTCAAATGGAGGAAATGGAACTTCACTGCCTTCTTTTGCAAATAAATACTCGTAACCGAGGTGTGGAAATAGCTTTATAATCAAGCCTATCTCGTCTATATAAAATTTCCCATTCCGCAGTTTCGTTTCATAACTTCCTCTGCTCATTCCAAGGAATTGCCCCTGTCTCTTATACACATCTGACGCTGCCGAC
>CAMQRG010000114.1 GCA_947036475.1 uncultured Clostridia bacterium | reverse complement strand
ATATAATATATGAGCAAGTTCCATGCCAAATATTTTTTCTGCTATTTTTCCAGCAAAAACGTTGTTTCTCTCTATCTTTTTGTTGCAATTTGTGTTAGAATGTTAGAAACGATGTATCACACAACATACTTTCTAACAAACAGGCTGGTGAAAAAATAAAATGAAATTAACAAAAGACTTGTTTCTCTCCATGAGCATACTCCCCGGCGTGCTTGACCATCTGAACGACGGCATCAACGTTGTAGACACAGACGGCATCTTAATTTATGTAAATGAAATCAGCGCAAATTACGTCAATCAAACGCGCAGTTCCATGCTGGGGTGTCCTATCACAGATTTTTACCCTGACGCTGTGCTGCTTGCCGTTTTACAGAACCGTCAGCCGATACTGGATAAAAAAATACACTTTGTCCCACCAAAAAAATACATCGTCAATTCCTACCCCATTTTCTATCGCGGGGAATTTCTCGGGGCATATTCCATATTTCAGGACATTCAGGAAATTGACCAGCTGAACAGCAAAATCAAGTATCTCGAAATGCAGGTCAGCCTCAATAAAACAGAATTTGACTACAACCACGTTGTACACATGGGGACTATGCAGGAGATTTATAAAAAAGCCAAAAAGATTGTCGGCTCACTCGGCGGCCCGCGCCATTCCATCATCACAGGGGAATCCGGCACAGGCAAGACCATGCTTGCCAATCTGATTTACCACTACGCCAGGGAAATCGGTGTTATCAGCAAAAATGCGCCGTTTATCGAAATCAACTGCGCGCAGTTCACAAACCCCGATATTGCCGCAATGGAAATTTTCGGCTCTGTAGAAGGCGCGTTTACCGGCTCAAAAAAGAAAAAAGGGCTGTTCGAGCAGGCAAACGGCGGTATTCTTTTCCTTGACGAAGCGCACACCATCGAAAATTATCAGAGCCTGCTTCTGAAAGCAATCGAATCCGGAAAAATACGTCGAATCGGCGATATCCGCGAAATCGACATCAACGTCATCATCATTGCCGCTTCTACTAAAAACCTGCACGAAGTACTCCTGCCGGAGCTTTACCAGCGGCTGGGGCAGTACGAAATGTATTTGCCTTCCCTGCGGGAACGTTCACTTGAAGAACGGGAACAGCTCCTGCAGCATTTCGTCCAAAAATACGAAAACGCTGTCTGGGAAACCCGCCATATCCGCTATCATGTACTATTCACACCAGAGGCAAAGCAGGCGGTTTTGAACGCCGTTTATCCGCGTAATATCCGCCAGATGCGCGATGTTATCAATTACAGCATTGACGCCTCATCTCCTCTGATAGAGGACATTGGCGAAAAAAAAGAAATCACGACGCTCGTGGGGCTGGAACATATCCCCTTTGCCATTTCCGAGCAGGAGGAACCGCCCGCAATCTCCGCCGAACAGCCCGAACAGGGCAAAATTACGCCGCAGATAGAAACTTTTATCCGCCAGCAGCACGCCCTCGGCAACGGTCCGCGCAAAATCTCCAGGCGTCTGGCGGAAACCGGCGTTTCTCTGCCATATTATAAAATCGCATACTACCTGAAAACACATTAAAACCATATGACGGCTTCCGGCAGAAAGCCGTCTTTTTTATTCCATGCAGTTTTTCCAGACAAACCCCGCACACAAACGCAGCCCGTACATAGTATGACATCAGGAAGGGAAAAGCCCCCACTCCTTCCCACAAAAAACATATTCAGGAGGAATGTTTATGCGACAATATCCTTACGGTTATCCCCATGGCACGTGCGGCTGCGAACAGAACACGGGCTGTGGCTGCAATCAAAACACAGGGCAGAATACGGGCTGCGGCTGTAACCAGAATACGGGCTGCAACTGCATGCAGAACAACGGCTGCTGCCGCCCCCACTGCTGCATACGCTGTGTGACGGGGCCTACCGGCCCTACCGGTCCTATGGGTCCTATGGGTCCCATGGGCTATCGCGGCGCGACAGGTGCAACAGGTCCTATGGGTCCTGCTGGCGCAACCGGGGCTACGGGCGCAACCGGCCCTGCCGGCCCTTCCAGCGGCATAACAGGACCTACGGGAGCAACAGGTGCGACTGGTCCCACTGGCGCAACCGGCCCTGCCGGAGCCAACGGTGCAGCCGGCGCAACAGGTGCAACTGGTCCTGCTGGCGCAGCTGGGGCTACGGGCGCAACCGGCCCTGCCGGTGCTAACGGTGCAACCGGCGCAACAGGTGAGGCTGGTCCCGCTGGGGCTGTCGGCCCTACGGGTCCTGAGGGGCCTGCCGGCGCTGTCGGTCCTACCGGTCCTGAGGGACCTGCCGGCGCTGCCGGTCCTACTGGTCCTGAGGGGCCTGCCGGCGCTGCTGGTCCTACCGGTCCTGAGGGGCCTGCCGGCGCTGTCGGTCCTACCGGCCCCGAAGGGCCTGCCGGGGCTGTGGGTCCTACCGGTCCCGAGGGTCCTGCCGGCCCTACCGGTCCTACGGGTCCCGCCAACGGTCTTTCCGCATTTGGCGGTGCATACAACACCGCAGCACAGACGCTGACCTTAACGCCAGATACGCCCGAGCAGATTCCACTGGCAACGGCAATGCCTGCCCTCGGCGTAACGAATGCCCCTGCGAACAGCATCACAATCACAGAACCGGGCGACTATGAAATCGATTATTATGTCTCCGTTGACCCTGCGGCTACCGGCGATATCGCCGTATCCGTTCGGAAGAATAACACAAACCTGCCCGAAGCAACGCTTACCCGCAGGCTGACAGGCAACGAACAGGCATTCTTCAACGGCAGTGTCATTACCACGCTGGCGGCGAATGACGTCCTTGATTTGGCAATCACTTCCGGCAACGGCGGCACCGCAACGCTGGACGATGGCACAAATGCCTCCCTTTCTGTAAAAAAACTAAATTAAGGCAGTAAAAAAGGCGGGCTTGTCCCGCCTTACAGACTGTCAAAAAACCATCTTCCGTGTCGCGGAAGGGTTCGGGAAACAAAGCGTTTCCCGAATGGAATCCGCAGGGCAGACTTCGCCTGTCCGAGGAAAAGGGCGAGTTTCAAGGCTTTCTGCGATTTTTCAGAAAGCCGCAGGAATGAGTCTCTTTATACCGACAGTCCCTCAAAAAAGGCTTGAAGGCGAAGCCTGAGCCTTTTTTGACACGCTGAAAGGCGGGCTTGTCCCGCCTTATTTTTATTCTGCGAATCCCCCTCAGGGCATAAACCATGCCACCGCGCGGACGGGTGAACCGTCTGAATCCGCCGTTTTCAGGGGGAAACAGGAAAACCAGAACAGTCCCTCCCCACACTGCCCAAGGTTTTTCAGGTTCTCAATATTCACGATATCCTTTTCCGCAAACAGCTTTTTGTGCCTTGTCAGGTCAGTATCCGCAATCGGGTCAAGCCCTATCACGTCAAACCCAATCCCTTTATAATCCCCCTGAATCACATATTCCAAAGCCTCCATATCCAGACAGGGGTAATTCCCAAAATACGCGTCCGTTCCCCATCTTTCGTCCCAGCCGGTATAAAACAGCAGAAAATCCGCTGTTTCCGCCAATTCGCCATATTTCCGGATACGCTCCAGCGCAATAGCGTCCCCTTCCGCCAATTCCCGGCAGTCTATCACCAGCGCGCGCCCTATAAACTGTTCCGGTGGGAAACAGTCCAGAGTCGTCCGTTCCGCAAATAAATGCGCAGGCGGGTCAATATGCGTTCCGGTATGTGTAAACATCGAAATCTTTGTTTCCCTGAAGCCGTCTGTTTCATAGTTGTTCGCCGGTTCAAAAACAGGCGGTTCCGTTCCAGGATATACCGGCATCTCCTCCCGAATCGTATGTGTCAGGTCAATGACCTTCATGCAAAATCCCTCCCTTTTTCGTCCGTTCCCACTCCAAACAGTTCTGTTTGCTGTCATATTATTCCAAGTCCTGTTCGTCCCAGCCGAACTGGTTTTTAATCAGTCTCTGGAGTTCCTCTTTTTCAATTTCCGCGTCCGCGTCCAGATGGATATGCGCTTTCCCATCGCAAATGGTAATATTTATACTGTTCAGCTGTACGCCAATCTCACAGCCCAGATTTTTCCGTAGCAGCTGGCCTGCCAATTTTGAAAGTATTTTTCTCGTAAATTCTGATACAATATTCACAGTATCCACATTCCCTGACCCCTTCATAAAAAGCAAAAGCGGATGCTTACGCACCCGCTGAAATGCTTTATTTCAAATTATTTTACTTCGTTAACAAGCTCTGCGCCTTCGATGAAAGCCTTTGCGTTGTTCATTGTTGTTTCAGCCATAGAATCCAGAGCTTCTACTGTCAGGAATGCCTGGTGACCGGAAATAACAACCTTGTCGTTTGCCAGCAGTCTCTTCAGGATAGGGTCATGGTCTGTCAGATTGCTTCTGTCTTCAAAGAAGTATTCGTGTTCCTTCTCGCAAACGTCCATACCAACACCGCGGAACTTGCCAGCCTCAACAGCATCAGCCAGAGCCTCGGAATCAACCAGGCCGCCGCGTGCTACGTTGATGAAGATAACGCCGTCTTTCATCTTCGCAATTGCGTCTTTGTCAATCATATGTCTTGTAGCGGGCATCAGAGGGCAGTGGATGGAAATAACGTCAGACTGTGCATACAGTTCATCAAGCGTTACATATTCCAGACCCAGGTTCGGGTTGGGGAATGCATCATAAGCAATAATCTTCATGCCGAAGCCCTTCAGAATGTTGATCATGCAAAGGCCGATTTTGCCTGTGCCAATAACGCCTGCTGTCTTGCCAACCAGAGCAATGCCTTCCAGACCAGCGATGTCGAAGTTGAATTTTGTTGTTCTTTCATAGGAAAGATGAGGCTTTCTGTTTACTGCCATCAGCAGAGCAGCACCCTGTTCTGCAACGGATTCAGGGGAGTATGCGGGTACTCTCAGAACGGGCAGACCGCATTCCTTCGCAACTTCCAAATCAACGCTGTCGAAGCCTGCGCAGCGCAGCAGAAGAACTTTGATGCCCAGGTTTTTCAGTTCACGAACAACCTCAGCGGGTACTTCGTCATTAACGAAAGAGCATGTTGCGTCATGACCAGCTGCCAGATGTGCGGTAGCGGGTGTCAGTCTTTCGTTAAAGAATGTAATTTCATAGCCATATTTTTTTGCCATGGGCTCAAAGCTGTCTTTCCAGTAAGATTTGGTGTCAAAGAATGCAATTTTCATCGGTATCTCCTCCTAAAAAATATAATTGATAAGTGGGATAGTAAAATTTGATAGCAAGCAGAAAAGACTCTCCCGAAAAATGGGGAAATTTCCTCTTTCTGTTTGTCTTACTTTTAACAATATAATATATTTCACCGATTTTGTCAACCATATTTCCGCAAAATTGTTAAATTTGACAAGACTTTTTTCCGTATATTTCCAGCCTGGGGCAGCAGCCCGAAAAAAGCCGAGAACCCTGCTTTTTCTTCCTATAAAAAAGGGAATCCCTGTCAGGAGATTCCCTTTTCGGCATACTGCCGCATAAAATTTTAGTCAAAAAGCTGCGAAATGGAAGTGCCGTCATGAATGCACTTAATCGCATTTGCAAAAATCTCCTCCACAGAAACGGAAGTGATTTTCGTAATCTTCTTTTCTTCCGGCAGTTCAATGGTATCCAGTACCAGAAGCTCTGTAATCGCAGAATCCTCAATCCGCTTGATCGCCGGTCCGCTCAGCACAGCATGCGTGCAGCACGCGTCCACCTCAACCGCGCCGCGCTCCTTGAGTGCGTTTGCGGCATTCGTAATTGTGCCTGCCGTATCAATCATGTCGTCCACCAAAATGACCTTTTTGCCTGCCACATCACCGATAATATTCGTAATCTCGCTGACATTCGGTCTGGGGCGGCGTTTGTCAATAATCGCAAGGGGAATATTCAGCTTTTCCGCAAACTGTCTCGTCCGTCCCACGCTGCCCAGATCAGGAGAAACCGCCACAAAATCATTCAGAGAATCGCCATATTTCTGGATATAGTAATCCGTCAGCAGAGGATTGCCCACAAGATTATCCACAGGAATATCGAAAAAGCCCTGAATCTGCGCACAATGCAGATCCATTGTCAGCACGCGGTTCGCGCCCGCGCTCGTCAGCAGGTTTGCCACCAGCTTCGCACTGATGGGATCGCGCGCACGCGCCTTACGGTCCTGCCTTGCATAGCCATAATACGGCATAACAGCCGTAATCCGCGCTGCCGATGCGCGTTTCATCGCGTCAATCATAATCAGCAGTTCCATCAGGTTATCATTGACAGGGTAAGATGTGGACTGGATAATGTAAACATCTGCGCCGCGGATCGTTTCATTGATCTGGACAGAAATCTCCCCATCGCTGAATTTCTGGACTACTGCATCTCCCAACTCCAGGCCAACTTTTTTCGCAATGGCTTCCGCCAGGGAACGGTTTGAATTGCAGGCAAAAATCTTGATTTTGCTGCCGCTAGAATAAATCATAATCTGGTATCCCCCTAATTCATATGTGCTCGTACTGTCTCTTATACACATCTGACGCTGCCGACGACTCCTTACGTGTAGA
>CAMQRG010000113.1 GCA_947036475.1 uncultured Clostridia bacterium | reverse complement strand
GTCTTATGTATTACTTTGTATGATTACTGTGTATTTTGATTTCCAATTAGCAGGCAATTAGCAAAGCAATGAAAACAAAAAGGAATTATGCCAGCATAAAAATGATTTCCAGTGCATTTTTATTCAAAACTATCATAATTCAAATTATAAAAAGGAGCGGCCTATGAAGAAAATATCAATCAGCATGGCAAAAGGCGGCGTAGGGAAAACCTCCACGGCGGTGAACCTTTCCGCTGCGCTGGCAAGGTCAGGGAAACGCGTCCTGCTTCTGGACTGCGACCCACAGCAGGGAAATGCCACTCTGTTTTTAGGGCATAACCCGAACGGTTTGAAAGTCACAGTCGCAAATGTAATAAACGCCCTTTTAGACTTAGGCGTAACAGACTATATAAAGGAAGCTATTATACGGCAGTCTGAAAATCTTGACCTGCTCCCGGCAAACCCGAAGCTGGAAGCAATCCAGAACAGGCTTATCGCAGAAAAGAGCAACATCGGTTTATTTGGAGAGGAAACAGAAATCCAGCCGCATGAAGTCATGAAAACAATCCTTGCTGAAGTAGAGGACAACTATGACTATGCCATTCTGGACTGCCCTCCAAGCATTTCCATGCTCAGCATCAACGCGCTTGTGGCAGCGGACAGCGTTTTACTTCCGGTAGAAGCGCACTATGAATGTTATGAAGCACTGGTGCAGACGCTGGACGTAATCCGTAAAATCAAAGCGAACTGGAACCCTTCCTTAGAAATAGAAGGAATCCTGCTGACGAAATACCAGAGCCGTACAAGGCTATGCAGGGAAATCAGGGAATACACACAGAAAAATTTTGCTTCTAAAATACGTGTTTTTGATGACACTGTCCCATCTTCCATTCGAGTGGCGGAGTTATCCGGCATGGGGGTGAGCATTTTTGAACACTCGCCGGATAGCGAGGCGGCACTTGCTTTTGAGAAACTGGCGGAGGAGGTGGCGCAAAATGCCTAAAAATGCAATGACTGAGGCACTTTCAAAGAGGCTCGCCGCCCAGACGGATTCCATAGAAACCTCATATGACGAAATGTTTGGCATTCAAAACGATACGGAAAAAATTGTTTCGCTGGACATCAGGCTGCTTGTCCCACATCCAGACGACCCGTTTAAGCATTACTCCGAAGCAAAGCTGCGGGAACTGGCGGAAAGCATCAACAAGGTCGGGCTGCTGGAACCGGTGATTGTTAGACCCGCAGAAGGCGGGCAATATGAAATCCTTTCCGGCAAGAACCGGACAAATGCTGTCAGGAAAAACGGGGAGAAGAAAATCCGGGCGATTGTGAAAGATGCAGACGATTTTGAAGCTGTCATGATTATCACCGAAGCAAACCTGAAACATAGGGAAATGCTCCAGCCGTCAGAAAAAGGCTGGGCGTACCGTTTGCAGGTAGAAGCAATCAAAAAACAGGGCGAGAGGAATGATTTGGGTGCTGTTGAAATTCAACAGAAGTTGAGCAGGAAGATTGTCGCGGAAATCAATGAAGTAAAAGATAATGAAGTCCAGCGGTATATCCGCCTGACGTACCTGATTCCGGAACTGCTGGAATTGGTGGACGAAGGGGAAATCCCTATTATGGCGGCGTACCAGATTTCCTATCTGGATGAAGAAAGCCAGAACGTAGTGTTTTGCTATCTGGAAGAAGCTGACACGAAACTGACTATAAAACTTGCACAAAAAATACGCGAAAATTTTTCAAAAAATCTCTCTTTATCTGCCGAAAAAATCGGAAATTTCAAAGAGTATATAAGTAGGGAGGAATCAAAAACGATTTCCTTCAAAATCAGCCGCGACAAAATCAGGCGGATTTCGGACGGAATCCCTGATGAGAAAATAGAGGAATTGTTTCTGGAGTTTTTGGCGGAACGGTTCCCCATATCGTAAAGCGGCCTAATGGAAGGGAGGTGATGCCGACGCAAAACATTTCACAATGAAAGGGGGAAAGCAAGGACAACCCAAACAAAACAGGGAAGGAGGAACACAAACAATGAAAAAAGCACTTGCGATGGCAATGGTGGCAAGCATGAGCATTAGCACAGTGGTTCCCGCCTATGCCGCAAACGGGCAGGGTACGGGCTATGGCCGCGAGGATACTGTAAACGTCAATGATTACAGTACCGACAACTGGGACAGGTTTTCATTCAACTACCAGTTTGCGAGCGGCATGGAAACGAAACAGGATTTCGGAACGCCCACGCCGACAGACGAACCGGCACGGAATCCCCAGTTGGAAAATATCCGGCGGAACAAAGACGCAGCATACCTGCCGCCCGCCTACGGTGTTTTCAGCGGCAATATCCCGACAGACAGAAGCAGCCCGTACCATGAAAATGAAACGCCCGTTTACGCGGCAAACCACACAAACACAAGCATTGATTACAATGGTATTTCGGACGCGGCTTCTGCCAGCGGGACAGGCAGTAACGGCAATGCAGGAGGGGTACTCTCCTCCACGTCACTGATGCAGAACAGTGGCGAAAACGAACGCTACACGGAGGCAAAATATTACAATGACGGGAGCATCGGCACGATACAGATTCCGGAATTAAAGCTGAAGGTCAGCGTTTTTGAGGGCGAAACAAATGAGAACATGAAAAAAGGCGTCGGCCATTTTGAATTTACAAGCGCATGGGACGGAAATGTCGCAATCGCGGGGCATAACCGCGGTTCTGCGGGACACCTGAACGGTATTTGGAAGCTGCATAACGGCGATGAAATCATTTACACGACAAAATATGGCAAGCGGGTTTATGAGGTTTATTCTATTGAGAAAATTTCTGACACGGACTATTCCCTGCTGAGCTGGAGCGACAGAAACATTATCACGCTGATTACCTGCGTTGAAAATGTTTCCGGACAGAGATGGGCGGTACAGGCGGCAGAGAAAAGGTAATATGAATTTGACAGCAATGGTTACATAATGAGAGAGCCAATGAGATAGACACGAGGAGGCGGTTTTATGAAAAAGAAATTTTTTATTCCGATGGCACTGGTAATGAGCATAATGATGGCTGTTCCCGTATTTGCGCAGCACATCTACATCGGGGACACAGAAACGGTGATTTCCTACGATGAAAACGGGAACAAAGTTATAACGCTGATTTTCGATCCGGCGAAAACACCCGACTACATGAAGCCGGACAGCCCGAACTACTGGCGGAAGGTAGAGCAGGAACGGGCGCAAGCGGAACAAGGCGTAGATTTTATGGCACAGGCGGAGGTGATCTATACGGCACAGCCGGAAAACGAAACACTGCCCCAGACGATAGAACCGCAGTTCCAGCCTATCCCGCCGCTGACAGAAGCGCCGGAAGTCGGGACGGTACTGGCAGAAATCCAGCAGGAAAATGAAAACGGGGAAATGTGTTTTACGAAACCTTATGACGGTTATTCCATAGGGCAATGCACATGGTACGCCAGAGGAAGATTTCAAGAAATATACGGTACAGAACTTCCGTTTTTCGGCAACGCAAGGATATGGGCTGAGAAAGCCGCGCAATATCCGGAACTCAGGGTTATAAACGAACTGGACGACGTACCGGAACAGGCGGTTGCGGTATATGCACCAAGAACGGATATGTCCCTCCCCGGCCATGTATGTTTTATCGAATATGTGGAACGGGATTCAAACGGGAAACCGCAGAATATATATTACACCGATGCAAACGGGAAATATGATACCGAGAAAAATGCATTCACTGCGGGCTGTGACGGTATGGTAGTAAAAGAAAGTTTTGATGAGTTTCAAGGGACGAAGAAGCTGAAGCTGGTCGGGTATATCCTACCGAGATAAAAGATGGTATCAGAACAAAAACCTTGGAGGCGATGCCTCCAAGGTTTTATGCTTTGCAGATGCAGAGTTTTTTTATTGCGAAGGAGTTGAAATTATGTCAAAATGGAAAAAAGCTATATCTACACTGATGGCGGCAGTATTCATGCTGTCAACGGGCGTGCAGGCGTTTGCAGGGACGTCGTTAGACACTGCCTTAAATAAAGTCAACCTGTATACAAAAGGCAGCCAGGGCGCACAGCTTCTGACGTGGAAAGGCGTGGTTGATCCGCATAACTTTGCGGCAACCATCATCGTTTACAAAGCGGAGGACGGAAAGGAATATCCCGCCTACTGCGCCAATCCCAATAAGCCGGGCGTAGAAAACCTTGCGGGAAAAAGCTATGACGTGGACGCAGACCAGAAGGATACCGACCCTGCGGTCTGGGGTGTTATCACGAACGGCTATCCGTATAAAACGCCACAGGAACTGGGTGTCAATACGGAATACGAGGCATATTATGCAACGAAAATGGCTGTCTGGGCAGTTGTGCATGACAATTACAGTAACCTGAACGATTGGAAAGCTAACGGCAGCCAGAACGCCAATGTAGAAAAGGCAATGAAAGATTTGGTGGCAAAAGGTCGCGCAAACCAGTATGTTTACAGGACGTGGCTTGCCATGAACCCCAAAAGCCCGAAGGCTGAGCCAGACAGCAAGGATAGCAATTACTTATCGCAGGAATATTCTCTGGAGTGCAACGTCAATATCAGAAGTTACCGCGTTGTGATTGACGGAGATGTTCCGGCAGGGGCAAAAGTCACGGATGTGAATAATAATGAGAAGGATACCTTTGACGCATCGGAAACAACATTCAAAGTGCTGATACCGAAGGAATCGGCAGGAGAAGGCGGCTCGTTCCGCGTGCTTGTAAAAGGCAAACTGGAAAACAAGGCTGTTCTGTTTGGCAAGTCGCACGCCAATAAGCAGGATTATTATGTTGCACCGCTGCCCTCCTACAACGGCGATTCATGGGTGGATTTGGTCTATGGAGATGATGGAGATACAACGCCGGAACAGCCTGACACTCCGACTGACCCCGGTACACCTGACGTGCCTACCCCCAGCACCGATTTACAGATTTTGAAGGTGGACAAAGGAACGCAGAAAGGGCTTGAGGGAGCCGTATTCAAAGTCGAAATGGACGCAACAACAATCGGGCATTATGTAACGGACAGCAGCGGTCAGGTGACGATTAAAAACGTTTCCGGCACGGTATCCGTTACGGAGGAAGTACCGCCCGAAGGTTACGTTTTGGACGAAAATAACCACAAGGACATTGAAATTACAGACGCAAAACCGATTGTGATGACATTCGCCAATGAAGAAATGGCGGAACTGGAAATCACAAAGGTCGATCAGGATACAGGCGAAGCCCTTGCAGGCGCGACATTGCGTGTTGCCTACGATGGCGGACATGATTCCTTTGACGTTTACACAAATGCGTCCGGGAAAGCTGTCCTCACAGGCTTGAAAAGCGGCACATATACGGTGACGGAAATCACCGCGCCTGACGGTTACATTCTGGACAAGACCCCGCACAGCATCAAGTTAGAGCCGGGGAAAAAGGCAACAATCAGCATTCCGAACCGCGCAAAGCCGGGACTTTTGATTAAGAAATATGATGAAGATACCGGCCTGCCGCTGGAAAACGCGGAGTTTTCTGTTGCGAAAAAAGGCGGCAGCATCGTGTATGAGGGCATGACGGATAAAGCCGGACAGATTAAGCTGGAGGGACTCGATCCGGGCTGGTACACCATTACTGAACTGGCTCCGCCGAAGGGTTACCTGATTGCAACGGAAAGCAAGGACGTTTACCTCGAACCGAATAAGTGTGTGGAAATCAAGTTTGACAACAGACTCCGCCCTTCCCTGCAAATCATGAAGATTGACGCGCAGACAGGCGAAGCGTTGGCGGGCGCGAGATTCAAGGTAATGAAAACCGAGGACAAGACAGTTAGCGAGTATGTAACGGACGAAACCGGAACGATTTTAATCCGCGACCTGGACGAAGCTGTTTACACCGTGGAGGAAATCGAAGCACCGGAGGGCTACCGCATCGACCCTGACAGCCATAAGGATATTGCGCTGGAATGGGGCAAGACGAAAACACTTGTTTTCAGTGACACGAAAAACCCTGTGCTGGAAATCCAGAAGATAGACAGCCAGACGAAAAAGCCGCTGGCGGGCGCGAAATTCAAAGTCACAAGGACGGAGGACAACACTGTCAGCGAGTACCTGACGGACGAAAGCGGCAAAATCGTAATCAAAAACCTGACGGAAGGGATTTACACCATTGAGGAAATCACCGCACCGACAGGTTATATTTTGGATACGCAACATAAGGAAATCGAGTTAGAAGCTGGCAAGACGAAAACATTGATTTACGAAAACACGAAAAAGCCTACGCTTGTCATTACGAAAACGAACGTGCTGACGGAGAAGCCTGTTCCCAATACCGTTTTCAAAATCCAGAGGGAAACAGAGAACGGCGGTGTTATCACGCTGGGGACATACAAAACGGACGCAAACGGGCAGATTATCTTGAAGGACGTTGACCCCGGCTGGTACGTCATTACGGAAATCCGTGCGGCACAGGGCATGAGCCTGCCGAAAAATCCAGTGACAAGGAAATACCTTGCTCCGGGCGAAAACGCTTATATGGTGGGCACACAGACACCAGCAGAGCCGGACAATGGCGGG
>CAMQRG010000112.1 GCA_947036475.1 uncultured Clostridia bacterium | reverse complement strand
ATAGGATTGACAGAAAAAGAATTATTATGTTATAGTAGGCTGAGAAGAGGAGGAGGAGCCTGTGATTTGCTATGATAGACTCTGGAAATTACTGATTGATAAGCATATGAACAAAACAGAGCTTCGGGACAGAATCGGAATCAGCAACGCGACTTTGGCCAAGCTGGGAAAAAATGAGCCTGTTAATTTGAAAATCATTGAAAACATCTGTCGTGAGCTGGAATGCGGGATTGAGGACGTTCTGGAAATAACGTTCTGACAAATTTACGGTATGATAATTAAGAAATAAAACAAAGGAGAAAATGTGATGATAGATATTTGTTTGCTGGGAACGGGGGGCATGATGCCGATGCCGAGCCGTTTTCTGACGGCAATGCTGGCAAGACTGAACGGAAGAATGCTTCTGGTTGACTGCGGCGAAGGCACGCAGGTGACGATGAAAATGCTGGGCTGGGGCTTCAAAGCCATTGACGTAATCTGCATTACCCATTTCCACGCCGACCATATCTCCGGTTTGCCAGGGCTCTTGCTGACCATTGGCAATGCGGGGCGGGAAGAGCCGCTGACGATGATAGGCCCTGCGGGTCTGCGGCATATCGTGGAAGGGCTGACGCGTATTGCACCGGAACTGCCGTTCCCCATAGAATTTATTGAACTGGATAAAGAAATGCCGAACCCTGTGCAGGCAGGGGAATTCAGCATTGCCTTTTGTCCGGCCGACCATATGGTGAAATGTTATGCTTACCGGATAGACCTTCGGCGCAGGGGGCGGTTCGATGTGAAAAAGGCGGAAAAGCTGAACCTGCCCAAGCCCCTTTGGGGAAGGCTGCAAAAGGAAGGGCGTGTGGAACACGAAGGGCAGACCTATACGGCGGAACAGGTACTGGGCGATGAACGCAGGGGCATTTCTGTGGCATACTGTACGGACAGCCGTCCGGTCGGCAGGCTGAAGGGCTTCGTGGAGGGCGCGCAGCTTTTTATCTGTGAAGGTATGTATGGCGAGGAAGAAAAAAAGGCAAAGGCGCGGGAGAATAAACATATGTTGTTTTCCGAGGCGGCTTCGCTGGCGCGGGAGGCCGGCGTGCAGCGGCTCTGGCTGACGCATTTCAGCCCTTCCCTGAATAATCCGGAGGATTATCTCGAAAACGCGCGGGCAATCTTTCCGCAGGCGGAACTGGGCGAAGAACGAAAATGGATTACAATAGAATTTCCGAAAGAAGAATAAGCGGAGGCGGGCAGATGGAAAAACAGGAAAAAGACATTTATATATTGGCGGTGGAAAGCTCCTGCGATGAAACGGCGGCGGCTGTGGTGAAAAACGGGCGTTGGGTGCTTTCCAACGTGATTTCATCGCAGATTGCCCTGCATACGCTTTACGGCGGAGTGGTGCCGGAGATTGCCTCCCGCAAGCATATTGAGAATATCGACAGCGTAATCAGGCAGGCTCTGGCGGACGCGGGTATGACGCTGGCGGAGATGGACGCTGTTGGCGTGACATATGGGCCGGGACTTGTGGGTGCGCTGCTGGTTGGTGTGGCGGAGGCGAAAGCGATTGCGTTCGCGGCGGATAAGCCCCTGATTGGTGTCCACCATATCGAAGGGCATATCTGCGCGAATTATATTGAGGATAAAACATTTGAACCGCCGTATATCGCGCTGGTGGTTTCCGGCGGACATTCGCATCTTGTGCAAGTTTCGGATTACGGGAAATATGAAATTCTGGGGCGCACAAGGGACGATGCGGCGGGTGAAGCATATGATAAAGTGGCGCGCGCCATTGGCATGGGCTATCCCGGTGGACCGAAGATAGACGCGGCGGCGAAAAAGGGTGACCCCAACGCGGTCAGATTCCCGCGGGTATTTCTGGAGGAGGAAAGCTATGATTTCAGTTTCAGCGGGCTGAAATCGGCAGTTTTGAATTATGTAAATAAACAGAAAATGACGGGCGAGCCGATTGTGCCGGAGGATATTGCAGCGAGCTTTCAGCAGTCTGTCGTGGAGGTGCTGGTGGAAAAGACGGTCAAGGCGGCAAAGGAGCGTGGCATGGAACAGGTTGCGCTGGCTGGCGGCGTGGCATCGAACAGTGCGCTGCGGGTGGGTATGCGTGCAGCATGTGAAAGGGAAGGGCTTTCGCTGCATATCCCTTCACCGGTGCTTTGCACAGATAACGCTGCGATGATTGGCTGTGCGGCGTATTATGAATACCTGGCAGGTGTGCGGGACGGTTGGGATTTGAACGCGAACCCGAATTTGAAGCTGGGGGAAAGGTAAAAGACATGGGCGCGGTTTGACAAATCAGCCAACTAAAATACGAAAAATTGTCCGGCGCACGAATGTGTGACGGAAAGAGGGGCAAGGGGCACGCCTCTTGTGGGGTGTGGGGCAGAGCCCCGCGGTTTTAATCCCTATATTTTGCATAAAGCAAATGTCCCTTAACTTATTTGTTGCAAAGCTATGTTTTGCGAAGAAATGGCAGGATTTGGAAAATCAGCCAACTAATTAGGAAAAATTCTCTGGCACACGAATGTGTGACGGAAAGAGGGTCAAGGGGCGCGCCCCTTGCGGGGTGTGGGGCAGAGCCCCGCGGTTCTAATCTCTGTATTTTTATAAGGAGGAAACGACATGGCTGGAATTTTGGGAAGATTTAAGACGATTATGGAGGCAAACGTGAACGCGCTGCTGGATAAGGCGGAAAACCCAGTGAAAATGGCGGAACAGCTTGCGCGTGACTTGGAAGACGATTTAGGCAAGGTAAAAGCAGAAACGGCGTCTGTTATGGCGGAGGTGAAACGCGCCCAGCGTGCATATGATGAGTGTGCGGAAACTGTCGGGAAATTGCAGAAATACGCTGAAGCCGCTGTGTTGAAAGGCAATGACGCGGACGCAAAAGCATTCCTGATGGAAAAAGCTGAAAAATCCAAAACACTGGAAAGCCTTGCAGGGGCGTTGGACGTTGCAAAGGCAAACGCGGATAAAATGCGCCAGCTGCACGACCAGCTGGAAGGCCAGCTGCGGCAGATTAACGAACGGAAAGCCGCAATCCGCGCAAAAGCGGCGATGGCAGACGCAAAGGAACGTACCGCGGAGCTGGGCAGGAGCATCGGCGGCGCGGCGGAGAGCCTTTCTGCATTCGACCGCATGGAGGAAAAAATAGACCGCAGGCTGGACGAGGCTGAGGCGATGGCAGAACTGAACACGCGGAAATCCGATGTGGAGGATTTGATGGCAAAATATGACGTGCCCGAAGGCGGCGCACTCGATGATGAGCTTGCCGCGCTGAAGGCAAAGCTGGGAAAATAATGAGGTGAGGAAATGGGCTTTTTTGGCAATGAACTGAGCAGTGTGATAGAATGGCACGAAACGGGCGCGGACGTTATATTTTGGAAATGGCATGGCAGCGAGATTAAAAAGGGCAGCCGCCTGATTATCCGTCCCGGGCAGGACGCTGTTTTCCTGTATAATGGCAAAATAGAAGGTGTCTTTACGGACGAGGGGAATTATGAAATCGAATCCCAGATTGTCCCATTTCTGAGTACGCTCAAGGGCTTTCAGTTTGGCTTTAACAGCGGCCTGCGGGCAGAAGTGCTGTTTGTGAACACGAAGGAGTTTACCGTAAAATGGGGCACGCGGAATGCGGTCAATATCCCTGCGGAGGGCTTTCGGGGCGGCCTGCCTGTGCGGGCGTTCGGAACGTTTCAGGCGAAGGTAACGGACTATATTCGCCTGATTGACGCTGTGGCAGGTGTAAAGGAAATGTTTACCGTAAATGATGTACGCGACCGCATGGTCAGCACGCTGGACGAACTGCTCATGAAATGGATTAGCAGGGAAGGCAGGGACATGTTCCATTTGCAGGGCAACGCAACGGAAATCGCGCGCGGCATGAATACGGATTTGGACATGGAACTGATGCGCTTTGGTATGACCTCCTCGGAACTGCATATTTCGAGTTTCAGCTATCCGGAGGAGGTACAGAAGAAAATCAACGAAGCAGCTGGATACGGCATGCTGGATATGGATACATACCAGAGAGGAAAAATGGCGGATTCCTTCGGACAGCCCGGCAGCAGTGCAGGCGGCGCGGCTGGCGCCGGCTTCGGCATGGCGGCCGGTATGGAGATGGCAAAGGAGATGTTCCGGCAGGGGCAGGCACCGGCACAACCGGCACAGGGCGGCGCACATTGCCCGAACTGTGGCAGCAGTGTGCGGGCTGGAGATAAATTCTGCCCGGGCTGCGGGCAAAAGCTGGAAACGGCGGCTTTCTGTCCGGAATGCGGGGCAAAGGTCGGCGCGGCGGATAAATTCTGCGCGTCCTGCGGGAAAGCGTTACGGTAAAGGAGGAGCGGCATGATTCGTCTGGCAAAGCAAACGGATATTGACGATGTGGAAAAGATTTTTGACGAAATACTGGATACGCCGGAAATGGTGCGCACCACGAACTGGCTGAAAGACGGCTACCCGACGCGCGCCGATGCGCAGAAAGCGCTGGACGCGGGGACGCTGTATGTCGGGGAGGACGAAACGGGCAGGCTTTACGGCGCTGTGAACCTGAACCATATACAGCCGCCGGAATATGCGAAAATCCCCTGGAAAATCGAGCCGGAGTGCGGCGGAGATGAGGTGCTTGTCATTCACACGCTGTGTATACGTCCGGGCTGCGCGGGTAAGGGCTATGGCAGAGAATTTGTGGCGTTTTCCGAACAGCTTGCGCGGGAAAAAGGCTGCAAGGTTATCCGGCTGGATACGTATGAGGGGAATAAACCAGCGGAATCGCTGTATGCCTCTCTGGGGTATACGCTGGCGGGTAAAACGCTGTTCCATTTCCAGAATGTGATTTGGGAAACATTGATTTGTATGGAAAAGAAGATGTAAGACCTTGGAGGCGCTGCCTCCAAACCTCCGCAAAGGGCGTGGTCTCCGCTCCGGTCGGTGCAGAACGAAGCTCCTTCGGAAGTTTGCTTCGCAAACCGACCAAAGGTCGCTGCTTGCGGTTCCTGAGAGCATCTGCGCCCCTTGACCCTTTTCATAAGGCACCGGAAAGAAATCCGGACGCCGCAGGCAAAGCGCTGACAGGGCTCGCGGGAGTTTGATGGCAGAGCCTTCAAGGTCTTTTCAAGTCTTAAAACAGCAGGAATAAAAACACAGTCCGGTTGGTAGTCCGGACAGGGAAAATTTCCCTCAGTAGCCCTCCATCCGGAGCGCGGCATACCGTGCGATGGTCGTCCGTTTCCTGTCCTGAAAATAAGGAGGGTATTGATATGGAAGGAACGGCGGCAGTACTGACAGTTTTTTTCGAGAAGGAAACGGGCTTCTGGGTCGGCATTTACGAACGGCAGGACGGCGGGTTTTTGGAGGTATCGAAAACAGTTTTTGGTGCAGAACCAAGTCTGAAAGAAGTCCATGCTTTTTTGCTGGCAGATTGGGGCCGTATGCGCTTTGGACGATCAGGCGGGGTTTCGCAGCTTTGTCAGAAGAAAAATCCGAAGCGCTTGCAGCGGGAAATACGCAGGCAGACTGGCGGGCAGGGCGTTGGCACAAAGGCACAGCAGGCTTTGGCGGCTCTGCGTGAGGAACAGAAAACAGAGCGGAAAACCCGCCAAAAAGCCGAGAAGGCAGCGGAGGCGGAACGTCGATTCCGGCAGAAACAGGAAAAACGGAAAGAGAAGCACAAAGGCCATTAAGGAGGACACAATGAGGATTGGTTCAGGCTATGACGCGCACCGGCTGGTGGAAGGTCGGGATTTGGTGCTGGGCGGGGTAAAGATACCCTATGAAAAGGGGCTGCTGGGACATTCCGATGCAGATGTGCTGCTGCATGCGGTGATGGACGCATTGCTCGGTGCGGCAGCTCTGGGTGACATCGGCAGGCATTTTCCGGACAGCGACCCCGCCTATAAAGGCGCGGACAGCAAAAAATTATTATCTGAAGTTTGGGGCTTGATTTTTGCAAATGGATACTGTATAATGAATGTCGACGCTACAATTATCGCGCAGAAACCCAAACTTGCACCCTATATTGAGGAGATGCGGCGGAATATTGCCGAAGCTTTGCAGATAGAGGTCGGGCAGGTTAACATAAAATCCACTACAGAGGAAGGCATGGGATTTACCGGCGCGGGAGAAGGAATTGCGGCTTCGGCTGTGTGCCTTTTGGAAAACAGAGAAAAGTGACGACGGAAAAGAGTAATCCTTTTTTCACCTGACAGAGAATAACGGCCTTGGTGAAAGACGGTGAGATTTGAGCCTGTGCGGCGCGCGGGTTTGATTGTCATCGGCTTAAGATACATGGGTGGGAGCCGTTTACAGGGCGAGGGGGACGAAGTGCATTCCTGAACTGGGCGGGCGAACATTGCAGTAGCCTGTACCCGTTGACTACGTTACAGTCCTTGAGCGGGGCGGTTTTTTGCCGTCCAAGTAAAGTGGAACCGCGGAGGATTTGCTCCGTCTTTGCATCATTGCAGAGACGGGGCTTTTTGAGTTATGAGCATGAAAGACCCTGGGACGCTGTCCCAGACCCTGCCAACCCTTTGAAAAGGGTTGGATTCCAAACTTTATTGTGGAAAACTGCGTTTTCCAGGAGCGGAATCAGTAAAGATGTGTCCCTGTCTCTTATACACATCTCCGAGCCCACGAGACGCTACGCTATCTC
>CAMQRG010000111.1 GCA_947036475.1 uncultured Clostridia bacterium | reverse complement strand
GATTTTTATATTTTAGCAAGCATTAAAGGAGGATAACTATGAAACAAGGATATGGATTTCAGGCATGGAGAACAAAGTTTGGACGGAAAGTGAAAAAAGGCGAAAAGGGTATACGGATACTTGCCCCTGCGCCCTGCAAGGTGAAAAAAGAAAAACTCGATCCGGTTACGAAACTCCCTGTTATCGGGGAGAACGGCAAGCCTGTCACGGAAGAAAAGGTTATTATCCCTTTTTATAGAACAGCGTATGTGTTTGACATTTCTCAGACCGAAGGACGGGAGCTGCCCTCTGTTGCCGTGGACGAACTGACCGGAAATGTAGAACAGTATAAGGATTTCTTCGCTGCGTTGGAACGGGTGTCGCCTTATCCGATTGCATTCGAGGAAATCCACAGTGCCGCATATGGCTATTGTGACTTTGTAGATAAACGAATCGTAGTTGATGTGGGCATGAGCGAGCTCCAGAACTTGAAAACTACCATTCATGAAATTGCCCATGCCAGGCTGCATGATTTCGACCGGAACGCCCCAAAAGAGGAACAACCAAAAATTGACCGGAATACCAGAGAAGTGCAGGCGGAAAGCGTTGCTTACACGGTCTGCCAGCACTATGGCCTGGATACCTCGGACTATTCCTTTGGTTACGTTGCTTCATGGAGCAGCGGGAAAGCACTTCCGGAATTGAGAAAATCACTGGAAACAATAAAGGACGCTGCCGCTGAAATCATCAATGGGATCGACAGTTATTTCATGGAGATAAATCAGGAATTTGATGTGGAGAAAGCATATGGCACTGCGGTATAAAATTGGAAAGAAGACGAAAGGAGCATTTTATGACAGAGAATAAAGAAAAATGGGAAAACAGCAGAATCATATCTTCGGACGATCCCGACGCGCTGGAAAAACTGCGGAAGAAACTGGAGGACTTGCAGGCGCACCAGGAATATATGAAACGGGCGAATACTTATTATAAAAAGCATCGGACAATGCGCGGCTTCGAGGATATGTCTGACAATGACGCGTCAAAAATGGACAGCTATATTCTGGCAGCTTATTTCGGCCAAAAGCCGTACCCTTCTTACATTCTCCAGAATAACAACGCCAATATGCGGCGCGTGAAAGAACGGATACGGGAACTGGAAAAACGCGGGCAGTCGTCTTTTGGCGAAGGCTGGACGTTTTCTGGCGGAACGGTCGTGATGAATACGGAAAAAAACCGCATACAGGTGCTTTTCGACGAAAAGCCTGATGAGGAAATCCGGAAAGAACTGAAATCCAATGGTTTCAAGTGGGCGCCGAGCATAAGCGTATGGCAGAGGCAGTTAAATGAGAACGGCGTTCGCGCCCTGCGGCGCATTGCCCGCCTCCAGCCTGCGGAACAGGAAAACGAAAATGGAAACTGATACTGATACATACGAAGGGAGCATGATGTTATGAATAACGCAGAGATTTTGAAAAAACTGGCAGGAATATTTGGTTTTGAAGATATTAGCTGGAAAATACAGGTCACAAACAGGGATAAAACACAGGGCATGGCGGTTCCGTACCTTGACAGCCGCGCGATACAAAAACGGCTGGACGAGGCAGTCGGCGCGATGAACTGGCGGAACGAGTTTCTGCTCTGGCAGAAAAATGCACAGATTTGCGGGATTTCCCTGTTTAATGCAGAGCGTGAGCAATGGATCACGAAATACGACGGGGCAGAGAATACGGACATCGAGCCAATCAAGGGCGGCCTGTCCGATTCCTTCAAACGTGCGGCTGCGATTTGGGGCATCGGACGCTACCTGTATGACATGGAAACCCTGTGGGTCGAAATTGAACCGTATGGCAAAAGCTACCGGATTAAAAAAGGCGAGTATGACAAGCTGCGGTGGCATTATGACAAAAATGTGGCCATGCTGTCTGGAAAAGCTCCGACGCCGGATAAGGCGCAGGGCGGGAATATGGAACAGCCGCCTTATGAGGACTACGCGCCTGACACTGCGGACTATGCTTATATCGTAAAATCCACGTCTGTTTCCGGCAACAGCGTCTGCCTGACGCTGGCAAACAAGGAAGGGAAGGAGGTTTCTGTTTACGCCAGAAAGGGTGACAACAGCCTGCGTTCCGGCACGAAGCTGAGAAACGCAAAATTTGTGAAAGGCAAATCGGATTTCGGAGAATATTTCACGATGTCCGAATATGATATTGCAGCATGATGAGGGGGAATACTATGAAACTTGACTTTTACAAAACTACGCTCCTGATAGACGGCAGGAAAATTGACAGCCTGTTCTTTGAAACTGCCCATAGCAAGGCGTTGAAGGAAGAACTACAAGGGCTGGGATATACTGTATTTGAAGTCAGGGACGACGGCGGGGAATGGTGCTGCCCCTGTACGCTTGAGGACAAAGTAGTTGTCGATTTTTGGGGCTATGCAGCCATAGGTGATGAAGACGGTGCGCATTTCCTGAGTGAGTGGATTGCGGCGGAAGAATTTTTCGCACTGGAAGATTGTGAGCTTTTGGGCTGGGAATCCATGGAATGTGAGAAAATCCCGATGCCCCAAATGGCGGCTCTCGTAAAATAATGATACCCAATACAGCAGAGGAAGGCGTCAGCCTTCCTTTGCCCTGTTTTGTGGAAAAAGCAAATTTTTTAAGAAGAAAGGCGGGGACTTTATGGATAAAATAAATGATTTCAGGATTTTGGAGCTGACTGTTTCCGGCTTCAAGTGTTTTCAGGAGCCAGGGACATTCCACTTTGACTACGGCGTCAATTTTGTGCTTGGGGACAACGGCATGGGAAAGAGCAGCATTGCCGAAGCCATCGCTTTCGCATTTATGGGTACGGGCTTTTTCGGTGAAAAGACGCTGGACAGGCTGCACAACGGCGAAGCGAAGGAGGTTTTTGTTTCCGTCAAGCTTGCGGACGAAAGCGGCGAGGTGCATGAGCTGACAAAAACTAGGAAAAACAACGCCACAGGCATCACCTATGACGGGTACACGATCCGGCAGACGGATTTATATAACCTGTTCGGGGGCAAGGATTTATTCCTGTCCATGCTGAATCCCCTGTATTTCATTGAAACACTGGGGACGGACGGGCGTAACCTGCTGGAAAAGTTCCTGCCCGTTGTCAGCCATGAAGCTGTTTTGAATGAACTGCCAGAGGAAGTGCGGGAATCCCTGAAAGACGAAAATATCCTGTCACCGGAAACATATTTGAAAAACCGGCGCGCAGAGATACGGGAACTGGAAGAAGATGTGATTTATATGCAGGGCCAGGCGGATTTGCTGGAGAGCAATGCGAAAAAAACGGGGACGGAACTGGAAACGGCAAAGGCGGAGCTGGCGGTGAAAAATACGCGGCTTCATGAATTAGAGAGGTTCCTTCCGACCGAGGAACAGAAAGCTGACCTGCGGGCGGAAATGGCGCAGTTAAAGCAGGATTCTGCAAATTGCGCTGAACGCAAATGGAAACTGGCGGATGACATATCGAAAGCAAAGCTGAACCTGCAAAAAATAAAAAACATAAAATATGATTTATCAGAAGATGCGGAAATTTCCAAGATGAAAGAGGAGCTGGAAGCCGAATACGTCCGTTATGACAAGGCGGCTAAGATGTCGCGCCAGATCCATGCCGGACAAAAATGCGCGCTCTGCCGGCACGAAATGACGGATAAAGAGGCTCTGGCGGCAAAAGAGGAATTGAAACGCCTGATAGACCAGTGCATCTCAAAAGGCAAGGCGCTCAAGGCAGATTTGAAACGCATGGAACGGACAAAAACAGCCGAACTGCAGGCCCTTCAGAAAACAATGGCAGCGGGAGGCTCTAATCTGGAAAAAATAATCGCAGAGATGGAAGCCGAGTACCAAAGCATAACAGAAAACGGTATCGGGGAATACCTGCGGTGTCTGGAAACAAAGCTGGAATACGGCAGCCTGTCACAGGAGCAGGCGGCGGAGCTGGATAGCCTGCGGCAGAGATGCAGGGAACTGGAAAATGAAATCCAGCGGCTTACAGAAACACTGGAACAGCCGGACGTCAAGGCGCAGATTCAAGACACACAGGAAAAAATTGAAGCCAAAAAACGGCTGGTTGATGATGCACTGTGCTACATGGGGAAGAAAAATGAACTGCTTTTCCGTCCCGTACAGATGAACAAGGTGCAGATTGTGCTGTCTGAGGCACAAAAAACAACGGGTGAAATCAAGGACGTATTCAAATTTACTTATGATGGGAAGGATTATACGAAGCTGTCGCTGTCGGAAAAGATACGCGCGGGGCTGGAGGTTGCGGAGCTGCTGAAACGGCTTTCAGGCAGACGCTACCCTACGTTCCTGGACAACGGCGAAAGCATTTCCGTGATAGATAACGTCCGTCCTGCCGGACAGCTTTTCATTGCCAAAGTGATGAAGGGGCAGCCGCTGGCAGTCCTGCACAAAAAGCAGAATGCCTCTGACAGTGGAAGGAAGGCGGCGTGATATGGTGTTTCAAAATATCCCCATTCTGCGGGCGGCCGGTTCCTGCGGCATACAATATGACCGGAACGTTAGCGGTGCGGAGGTACGGGCGCAGTGCCCGTTCTGCAATGACAGCAGGAAACGGCTTTACCTGAATACGGAAAGGGACGTGTTCCATTGCCATCGGTGCAAAAAATCCGGAAACAGCATCACACTGTATGCGGAAATAAACGGCATCAGCAACGCGGCGGCATACAGGGAACTGGCGGAACAGGCAGCCTGTGACTGCCCTCCCCTGCCCTTTTCCCAAAAAGATTTGTGCAGGAAAAAATCTGAAAACATAATAAAGCCCTTGGCAGAGCGCAGCCAGATTTACAGCGATATGCTGCAAATGCTGGAACTTTTACCAAAACACAGGCTGAACCTGCAAAACAGGGGGCTGGATATGTCTGCGATAAAACGGAACGGCTACCGTTCCGTCCCGAAAAAATATGGGCGGCTTTACAGTAAGACGATGTACCTGCTTTCTGGAAAATACGACCTGTCGTGCGTACCGGGCTTCTACCGGAAAAATGGGCGGTGGCATATGGCCGCAATGGACGGATTTTTCATTCCGGTTCGTGATGCGGAAGGACAAATACAGGGATTGCAAATCAGGCTGGATAACGGAGGAGATCAGAAGTATAAGTGGTTTTCCAGTAATGGTTATCCGGAAGGAACCAAATGCTCTGCGTTTCTCCATGTAGTAAATGGGAAAACGGGAAAAAAGACGTATATTACCGAAGGCGCGCTGAAAGCAGATACGGCATTTTCCCTGATGGGACGAGATGTGTGCTTGATTGCCCTGCCGGGCGTTGGCAGCATGAAAGGGCTGGATTCTCTGCTTCAGAAACTCAATATTTCGGAACTTACGGAGGCGTTTGATATGGATAAGGATACGAATCCGGCGGTGCAAATGTCTGTGCAGAGGTTTTACGAATTGATGAAGGAAACAGGCGTTGCTGTGCGATCCCTGAAATGGAACCCTGCGTATAAGGGCATTGACGATAGGCTGCTGGCTGGAAAAAGGCAGGAAGGTCTTGCGGCATAAAATTCCTGCGGCAAAACGTCCGGAAACCGGAGCATGAAATATATCAATCACAAAAAATCACATATAAGAAGTTAAGCAAAAGGAGGTACGGCAATGAACGCATATATAGAAATGCAGAACCGGCAGCAAAACGAATTTAACGCCTTTCCTGCGATGTTTGCTTTCAACGAGAAGCAGTTCGCGGAAGGAATGGCAAAGCTAGGGCTTAACCCGGAGGATACAGACAAAATCTTCCGTGGCATCGGCGGCATGTACTACCGCAAAACAGATGCACCAGAGCTTCATGCGATGATGGAACGTTTCGACAGGGAAAAGGCTGAAGCTGTGGCATCAGATACAACCGGCGAAGGATTTATTTTTCAGATGTTCCTTGCAGAACTGGAAAACCATGAATACAGTTATACAGGCGATCCGACGGACGCGGTAGCTGCCGCAGGGTATTCCCTTAACGAAATTTTTGAGGACGAGAAATTGGCGCACGGGTTAAGCCTGGCGATGGAAAAAGCGATGAGGAGGAATTGAAAATGAAGTGGAATGGAAGAAAAGTTTTGACAGCAGAGGAATGGGATTATTCTGAGGCTAAAATTGGCGATCTGGTGGAGCAGGAACTTGTTGACGATATGCTTGACCTACTGCCGCCTGCCTGTATGCAGCCAGACTGCTCGCAGATGGGAGAGGCGTATTCCCACCGCCAGGACCCGGACACTGGAAAATGGAGGCCGACGTTCCATACATTCAAAAAAGTCGGCGGCAAATGGCCAAATGGGATTTTCGAGTATTGCGGGAAATGCTTCTGCGGCGAGAATGTAGAGCGTGGGGAATCCCCGTATCATGGCTGAAGGAGGGGCTTGATGGAGAACAAGAATGGCCGTTCATACATCGTAACGGAACTTTGTCCTCATTGTGGGAAAGAGGCAGAAATGCGCTGGATTACCGATGTGGACGGATATAAGGCTTTCTGCCCGCATTGCGGGAAAAGACTTATGCTCTGCGATGAATGTATCCATGCAGAGGACGGCGGCAGATGTGACTATGACAGCGAAACTGATAGCTGCTTTCGTAACCCACCGATAGAGGATATTAGCTGTCTCTTATACACATCTCCGAGCCCACGAGACGCTACGCTATCT
>CAMQRG010000110.1 GCA_947036475.1 uncultured Clostridia bacterium | reverse complement strand
GAAAACGCACAGAACGCTGCCCTGTGCATTGAAATTCTGCCTCTATTATCTTGACACTTCACAGACAACAGGATATAATATACCTGCACATCGTTTTCTAGGGTTCCGCGGCACTGCCGGACAGCGACCAAGAGAAAACACGCGGCCCACTGCCGCGGACACGGAGGGAAAAAAGCCCGGGAGAATATCTCATGATATTTTTCGGGCTTTTTATTTTGCAAAAAAGGAGGTGATGGTATGCCATGGGTATATCTGACAATTGCGGGGCTTTTTGAAATCGTATGGTCTTCTGCCCTGAAATTTTCGGAAGGCTTTTCTAAACTTCTGCCTTCCGCCGTCACAATTGGCGGCATGATTGTCAGCTTTTATTTCCTGTCCCTTGCGACAAAAACACTGCCGCTCGGCACATCATATGCAATCTGGACGGGCATCGGCGCAGCCGGCGCAATACTGTTCGGCGCAGTCATATTCCATGAACCGCTAAGCCTGTACCGCGTAATATTTTTAGCGTTTATACTGATTGGGATACTTGGCCTGAAACTGACTTCTTAAAAAACAGTCGAACAAAAATCCAAAAGGAAAAGCGCGGCAAAGATAAAAGCGGAATTCCGGCAGAATTTTTCTCCCATCTTTACCGCCGCCTTTTCCAAAAACGGCTGTATACCGTATATTATCAGAAGGCCGCCAAGCCCGAAGCGTATGCTCGGGTTCAGCGCTATCCTTCCGTCAAACTGTACGGCATATGTATGATAATCCCAAAGCCAGCCGCCTGTAAAGGCTTCCAGAATATAGCTTGTCAAAAGTTCCACAGCAGTCGTCAGAAACATTGTCCCTGCAAAAACCAACAGGGGGGAAAGCGGAACGCCATGCCAGCGGAGCCGCTTTTTTTGCAGGGGACGCAGAAAAAACAGCAGGAGCAGCGCACCAAAGCCATAAACCGGACAATATGGCCCAAACAGAAAGCCTCTGTTTGAAAAACCCCAGCGGTACACCACAGTTTCCAAAAAAACTTCGTAGCACCAGCCAATCACAGAATAAGCAAAAAACATAAGAACCACAAAATGCCAGTTTTTACGCAAAAGAATCCCCCATTTCCTTTCGAGATGGGGGTATTATATCATATTCCAGTGAAAAAAGGAACATCAGCCCATGAACGCCAGCAGTTCCGAATGCAGCTTCTGTGCAAGCCAGTAGCCATGCGCGTAAAACCGCATCAGCGTATGGTATTCCCGTTCCATGCGCCCGACCTCCGGCTGTTCCGGACGAATGGCAAACACCCTGCCTTCCTTTTCCCATCTGTGGATATCCGCAAGCGTCCGGTTATACACCTTCGGGCGGTTCAGGAGGCTTTCGCCCATGCGCGGGTATTCTTTATACATACGCGCAATTACTTTTGCCGATTTGGAGGGTTTCATGCGGAAACTGCTCCGGCGGGTCTGCACAACGACAACTTTATCACAACCCATATCAAAAGCACGCCGGACGGGGATAGAATCCGTAATCCCACCGTCCACGTAAGGCACGCCGTCTATAAATACAACCGGAGCTGCACCCGGCAGGGCTGAGGACGCCCGCCCAATCAGCATCAGCCGCTCCCTGCTTTTCCCATCGTCCGAAAGATATTCCGGCCTGCCCGTTTCGCAGTTGGAACAGACGTATTCGCGTTCAATACTGCTGGCAAAATATGTGTCATAATCAAAAGGAAAATCCCGATTCGGAAAAGCGTCAAATGGCTTGTCCAAATCAAAAAGATGTCCCTTTCGCAAAAATGTGCCTATGCCGCAGTACGCGTATTTTTTATCTGTGTGTATCATGCAGTCCCGCGTGCGCCCGGGCTGTTCCGAAATATAATCCATGGCGTTGCACGCGCCAATGGAAACACCAGCAATATAGGGGAACGTCAGCCCCTGCTCCATCCAGTAATCCAGCACCCCGGCGGTAAATACGCCCCTTGCCGCGCCGCCTTCCAACACCAGACCGATTTTCATAAAAATGCCTCCTTTTCCGCAATCAAAACTTACTTACCGAGGCAGAATTTTGTGAAAATCCTGTCTATGATTTCCTCATCACTCGTATCGCCGGTGATTTCGCCCAATGCAATGTTCGCGTCCTGCAAATCCATAGAAATAAAATCTTCCGGCATATGGTTCTGTATGGTTTCCATGCAGTGTGCCAAGGCAGTCTTTGCCCGCAGCAGAGCGTCTTTGTGGCGCGTATTCACAAGCAGACTGTTTTCCTGCGCTGTGCCGTCCCCCTCAAGAAACATTTCTTTGAGCGTTTCCAGCAGGCGTTCAAAACCCTCGTTGCGCTTTACGGAAATGGGAAGTATTCGTTTTCCGGGCACAAATCCCTCCAATTCTGTGACAGAAAGCCGCTGTTCCAAATCCGTCTTATTCAGCAGTACAACCGTCTTTTTTTCACGAATAAAAGACAAAATTTCCCTGTCCTCATCTTCCAGAGGGCGGGAAGAATCCAGCATCAGAATAATAAGGTCGGCGGCCTCGGCATATGCGCGGGACTTTTCCACGCCAATGCGCTCCGCCGCGTCTGCTGTTTCGCGTATGCCCGCTGTATCTACGATTTTTACCGGAATCCCGCCGATATTCAGGTATTCTTCTACCGTATCCCGCGTTGTGCCGGGAATATCGGTCACAATTGCGCGGTCCTCCTCCAAAAGCCAGTTCAACAGGGAGGATTTACCAACATTCGGTTTGCCTATGATGACCGTCTGCACGCCTTCGCGAATGATTTTGCCACGGTCGGCATTTTTCAGCAGGTCATCAACGCGCGCCAGAAGCCTCTGCGTTCCCTGCTCCATAGAAGAATATGTTTCTTCTTCAATATCATAATCCGGGTAATCAATAGCGGCTTCTATGGCAGCGACCATATCGAGGATTTCCTCACGCATTTCCCGAACGGCTTTTTTCAGCCGCCCTTCCAGCTGGCCAACGGCAGACTGGCGGGAAAGTTCCGTTTTGGAATGAATCAAATCTATTACTGCCTCCGCCTGTGTCAAATCTATCCGGCCGTTCAAAAAGCTGCGCTTTGTAAATTCGCCCGGCTCGGCAAGCCGCGCGCCCGCCGCAAGCAATGCCTCCAGCACGCGGCGCGTCACCAGCGGTCCGCCATGGCAGTTGATTTCCACAATATCCTCTTTTGTATAAGTCTGCGGTGATTTCATCACAGAAACAAGAACTTCGTCTATGATTTCGCCGTCTGCGCCATTTATGATTTTGCCATAAGAAAGGGTATGGCTTGGTTTTTCGCTCAGGGGTTTTTTTCCCCGAAAGAGCGTATCCGCAAGGGCGATGCAGCCCGCGCCGCTCATGCGGACAATGCCGATGCCGCCTGTGCCGATGGGCGTGGAAATGGCGGCGATGATGTCGTCCAATCTATTTTCGCGTTTCATTGCTCCCTCCTTAAAGAGTAAGACCGCGGGGCTCTGCCCCGCTACCCCGCAAGGGGTTTCACCCCTTGACCCGTTTTGCCGCAAAACTGCGTTTTGCGGGGCGGTATCAGAAAAAATATATCATTCATTCGGAAGGGAAAGGATATATTGTTCCAGTACATATTCGATTTGTTTTGCCGTTGAACGCTTATTCTTTTCCGCGTCCGCTCTTATTTTTTCGAGCAGTTCAGTATTGATGCGCATGGTAAAGCGTGTCTGGTCGTCCCTGGTATAGGGGTCATTTTTTTTCATGACAAAAACCTCCTTTTATGCCATTATGACACCATAGGTAAAAAAAGTAAAGTCAGCGTATTGACACCAAACATAGCTTGTGTCATAATTAAATCTAATTGACGTCAAAATTATTTAAAAGGAGGAAATCATGAAAAAACAACATGACATTATAATGAATTTAGATGACTTATTTTTTCAATGCCAAATGCTTTCAGGCGTTGCGTTCCTACTTTGGGATTCTTTAGCAAAACCGGAAGTCTGCGATGAAAACCACACCAGAAGCCTTGCGGCGTATTTATTATACAATCAGATGGAAAAATTTTTATCTGCTTTTCGTATTCAGATTGACAGGCTGGCAGAACAGCCAGCCATGGAAAAATAATTCCTATAATCTTAAAAAACCCGCTGTTTTCACAACGGGTTTTCAATCTTTCTCAGCTTTTTTTCAGCTTCTTTCCCTGTCCCTGTCGCGCTCCCTTTTCAGCGTAATCACGACATTACGGTAAGGTTCTTCACCTTCGCTGTATGTGGTGACATAGCGGTCATTTTGCAGGGCAGAATGTATAATCCTTCTTTCGTAAGGGTTCATAGGCTCCAGCACAACATTCCTGCGGGTATGTTTTACCTTTTTGGCAAGGTTAAACGCAAGGCTTTCCAGCGTTTCCCTTCTGCGCTGGCGGTAATTTTCCGTATCCAGCATTACGCTGATATAATACGGGCTTTTCTTATTGACCACAAGGTTTACCAGATACTGTAAAGCGTCCAGCGTCTGCCCTCTTTTGCCAATCAAAATACCCATATCATCGCCGGTCAGCTCTACAAAAAGGTGCTTGTCCTTCATTTCAGCTTTAATTTTTACAATCAGCCCCATTGTCAGGAAAATTTCACGCAGGAAACTTTCGGCTTCACGCTCCGGCTGAAAGTTCTTTTTTACCAGCACAACAGCATCTTTCCCGCCGAACATTCCAAGAAAGGCTTTTGTACCTTCGTCAATCACAGTGATATCCGCTTCCTCACGGGAAACGCCCAGTTCTGCCAACGCCGCTGCAATGGCTTCTTCAACGGTTTTCGCGGTTTTTCTGATCTCATCCATTCTGTTGTGCCTCCTCTTCAAATTTCTTTTTGAAATGCTTTTGCAGGACAGCCTGCTGCAAGATACCGAAAATGTTGCTGACCGTCCAGTACAGGCCAAGGCCGGCAGGCATACCGATTGCAAAAACGCCCATCATAATCGGCATAACATAAAGCATAGACTTTGTCATTGCCGCCGCGGGATTATTCGGGTCATTCTGCGCCGGATTCATGAGCATCATTATCTTAGACTGGACATATGTAGAAAGTCCAGCTACAACAGGGATAATAACGCCGGGGAATGAAAGCCCTGCCTTTGCGACCAGTGGAATGGTCAGGAATGTTTCAATATTATTTTTTGTTGTCAGAAGGGGAACCAGCGCACTGCCTTCACTGCCCAGTGCATTCACGATGTTCGTCCAGCTGTCCGCCTTCAGGTAATTTACAAGCAGGATAACCTCGTTTGTCGCGTTCATGTCCAGACCGTCTTTAATAATCTCGATATTTTTATACTCGTCCACAAATGCCTGCGCATAGGGCTGGAATGCTTCCAGACGCAGTTCCTTGGGGATATTGATAATAGCGTTAGCAATTTCGGTATAATTCTGACCGATTGCGTCTACATAAACGTAGGCATTCTGGAACAGATAAAACAGCGCGTACAGAATAGGCAGCTGTATCAGCATCGGCAGGCAGCCGCTTACCATGCTGATGCCGTTCTTTTTCTGGAACTCCTGCATTTCAAACGCCATGCGCTGCTGGGAAACCTGGTCCGTTTTGCCTTCATATTTTTTTCTGATTTTATTCAACTCCGGCTGGAGCATCTGCATTTTGAAAGATGATTTCTGCTGTTTCACCATCAGCGGGAACAGTATCAGCTTTACGACCAACGTAAAAATAATGATTGCCAGACCGAGCGTTCCTGCGCTCGTATTGCTGTGCAGCATATCAAACAGCATATTATAGAATCTGCCGAGGATTTCGGCAACAGGGCCGACAATTTTACCCGGCTCTCTGACAGACGGAAGCGCGTCCAGCGCAAATTGACTCAAAAAATAGGGATTCAAAGCATTTTTCCTCCTTAAACACAGACATTGGAAATTTTTGCGGGAACGTCCCGCGTTGAAAAGATGCGGGGCTCTGCCCTCTGGCACCCTGCTGTGCAGGGCGGGCGGAGCCCGTTTTTGCCACAAGCAAAAATGCCTGACCCCGCAAGCCTTTTGAAAAGGGCTTGACCCTAAACTTTATTACCAGACGCATATACATGCGTCTGGAACCACAGACAATATGGCTATTTATTACATTATTTCTTCCCTTGCCTCTATTATTTCACGGCACAGGGTCATAGCCGCCCTTATGGAATGGGTGGCACTTCAATATCCGCCGCACTGCCAGATAAAGCCCTTTCACCGCGCCATAGCGGCTGATGGCAATATAGGCATACTGCGAGCAGGTTGGTGTAAACCTGCAATGCGCCCCGATATAGGGCGAAATTGCCAGCTGATAAAAACGAATCAGCATCAGAAACAATTTCCTGTACATATTCCCGCCCCCTTTAAAAATCAGCTTTCAGCGTTCTTTTTTTCCGATGAAGAAAGCAGAAGCTGCTGTTTTTTAAAGAGATGGCGCAGGGAACCGGAAATTTGATGGTAGCCGACGTCAGCGGCATTGACCCGCGCAATTACGACAAGGTCATACCCCAGCTTCAGCTCGTCCTCCATCAAGCGGTAGCTTTCACGTATCAGTCTTGTGACATGGGAGCGCACCACGCTTTTGCCGACTTTTTTGCTGACGGATATCCCAAGACGGTTCGCCTGCGTACCGTTTTTCACCAGATACAGCACCAGATGCCGATTCGCCATAGACTTCCCTCTATTATATACATAACGGAACTGGTAATTTTTTTTCAGGGATTCCGTGTGCTTCATTTCTCGTTCTCCTCTGTTTCAGACCTTGTAAGACCTT
>CAMQRG010000109.1 GCA_947036475.1 uncultured Clostridia bacterium | reverse complement strand
ATAAAACTCTGACGCCGGAGCCTGTTGTGGCGTATATTCTGGCAAAGGAAACAGAAGCAAAATGTGTCCGCATCATTATGACCTGCAAGCTGCACGATATAGACGAGGAAACGATCAAAGAGAGGGTGAGGGAAGCATATGTCTAAAGTTGGTATTATTGGCGATAAGGACAGCGTTATGGGCTTCCTTGCTCTGGGAATTGATATTTTCCCCGCATATTCGGCGGAGGAAATCAAAAAGAAGATACACCAGCTGGCGGAGCGGGATTATGCCATCATCTATATTACGGAGGAGGCCAGCCTGAAAGCGGGCGAGAGTCTTGCGAAGTATAAGGATATGGAACTGCCCGCAATCATTGTCATTCCCGGCATTGGCGGCAGCCTTGGGCTGGGTATGAATGAAGTGCGTGAATCGGCAAAACGTGCTATTGGCGCGGATATATTGTTTAGTGAATAATAATAATGAAAGCCCCTGACAGCGGCCGCGCGCCGGAACAGGCTTGCCTGTGCCGGAGGGCGGACATTGGACAGGAGCCCCGACATGAGCCTAAAAGCCGCAGGAGCAGAGCGAGGGCAGCGATATGCGAATGGAGGGGACGAATGCGGGAGCGCGAAGCGCGAAGCAATTGTCTTTCATGGAAGAAAGCCCCGAAAGACAGCCGCGCGCTGGAACAGGCTTACCTGTACCGGAGGGCGGACATTGGACAGGAGCCCTGACATGAGCCTAAAAGCCGCAGGAGCAGAGCGAGGGCGGCGATATGCGAATAGAGGGGACGAATGCAGGAGCGCAGAGCGCGAAGCAGACGCAAAATGCGCAGCAGGCGGCTTTCAATTTGGAGAAGCACCGCGGTGCGGTGTGCGGATGTTTACTGGTTAGGCAGTACATTATAATTGATTGTAGGTGAATAAGCATATGAAAACAGGCACGATAGTAAAAGTGTCGGGTCCGTTGGTTATAGCGGAAGGCATGAGGGACGCCAATATGTTTGACGTGGTTCGCGTATCCGACAAACATCTGATTGGCGAAATCATCGAAATGCACGGGGATCAGGCTTCCATACAGGTTTATGAGGAAACCTCCGGCCTTGGCCCCGGGGAAGAAGTGGTTTCTACCGGTATGCCTATGAGCGTTGAGCTTGGCCCCGGACTGATTTCTACGATTTACGACGGTATCCAGCGTCCGCTGGAAAAACTTTACGAGGTCAGCGGCACAAATATCCACAAGGGTGTGGAGGCGGCTTCGCTGGACAGAACAAAGAAATGGAAATTTGAGCCTGTGAAAAAGACCGGCGATGCGGTAGAAGCTGGTGATGTCATTGGTATTGTAAAAGAAACAGCAGTTGTTGACTGTAAGATTATGGTTCCTTACGGGCTGAGCGGCACGATAAAAGAAATTTTTATCGGCGATTTCACAGTAGAGGAAACCGTCTGCATCATTACAGACGCAAAGGGCAACGACGTAAACGTGACCATGCTCCAGAGATGGCCCGTTCGTCGTGAACGTCCGTATAAAGAAAAACAGACACCCAATGCGCCCCTGATAACAGGACAGCGTGTTGTTGATACATTTTTCCCTATCACAAAGGGCGGTGTTGCGGCAATTCCCGGCCCCTTCGGCAGCGGTAAGACAGTTACACAGCACCAGCTTGCAAAATGGGCTGATGCAGACATCGTTGTTTACATTGGCTGCGGTGAACGCGGCAATGAAATGACGGACGTTCTGAACGAGTTCCCTGAACTGAAAGACCCCCGCACAGGCGAGTCCCTGATGCAGAGAACCGTTCTGATTGCGAATACCTCCGACATGCCTGTTGCGGCGCGTGAAGCATCTATTTATACAGGTATTACGATTGCGGAATTCTTCCGTGATATGGGTTATAGCGTTGCGCTGATGGCTGACTCCACATCCCGCTGGGCAGAGGCTCTGCGTGAGATGTCCGGACGTCTGGAAGAGATGCCCGGTGAAGAAGGCTACCCCGCTTACCTTGGCTCCCGTCTGGCGCAGTTCTACGAACGCGCGGGCAGGGTTGTCTGCCTTGGCAACGAGGGCCGCGTAGGTACGCTGACAGCAATCGGCGCGGTATCCCCTCCGGGCGGTGATATTTCCGAGCCCGTTTCTCAGGCAACACTGCGTATCGTTAAAGTATTCTGGGGCCTTGATGCGTCCCTTGCGTACAAAAGACACTTCCCGGCGATTAACTGGCTGACCAGTTACTCCCTGTATCAGGATAAGGTTGACGCATGGGCGGATGAAAATGTTGACCCTGATTTCTCTGCACAGAGAACGGAGGCTATGCGCCTGCTTCAGACAGAAGCTGAATTGCAGGAAATCGTACAGCTGGTCGGCGTGGACGCGCTGTCCCACAGCGACAGACTGATTCTGGAAGTTTCCCGCTCTATCCGTGAGGACTTCCTGCATCAGAACTCTTTCCACGAAGTAGATACGTATACATCCCTGCATAAGCAGTACCGCATGATGAAGCTGATCCTGACATTCTATAAAGAAGCAGGCGAAGCTATCAAGCAGGGCGTAGGCATCCAGAAGATTACGAAGATGGACGTTGTGGAACGTATCGGCCGTGCGAAATATGTAGAAGAAGTTAACGTGGATAAGAGCTACGATGAAATTGAAACAGATATCCGCAAGGAAGTACAGGAACTCATCAGGAAGGAGGCAGATGAATTATGATAAAGGAATACAGATCGATTCAGGAAGTTGCCGGCCCTCTGATGCTGGTTTCCGGTGTGGAAGGCGTAAAATTTGACGAGTTGGGCGAAATCGAACTTTCCAACGGCGAAGTCAGAAAGTGCAGGGTGCTGGAAGTAAGCGGCGACACGGCGCTGGTTCAGCTGTTTGAAAGCGCGACAGGTATCAACCTTGCAGAAAGTAAAGTGCGTTTCCTTGGCAAGAGCCTGGATTTCGGCGTTTCCCCTGACATTCTGGGACGCGTATTCGATGGCATGGGCAAGCCCATGGACGGCGGCCCCGAAATCATTCCCGAAAAACGTCTGGACATCAACGGCGCGCCCATTAACCCGGCGGCAAGAGAATACCCCGCTGAGTTCATTCAGACGGGCGTTTCCGCGATTGACGGCCTGAATACTCTGGTTCGCGGACAGAAGCTGCCGATTTTTTCCGCTTCCGGTCTGCCCCACGCAAACCTTGCGGTACAGATTGCGCGTCAGGCGAAGGTACGCGGCACAGATTCCAAATTCGCCGTTGTTTTCGCTGCTATCGGTATTACGTTCGAGGACGCGGAATACTTTATCAACGACTTTAAGGCGACAGGTGCAATTGACCGTTCCGTTGTATTTGTAAACCTGGCAAACGACCCTGCCGTAGAGCGTATCTGTACACCGAAAATGGCTCTGACCGCTGCGGAATATCTGGCTTTTGAGCAGGATATGCACGTTCTGGTTATTCTGACAGATATCACAAACTATGCGGACGCTCTGCGTGAGGTTTCCGCTGCGAAAAAAGAAGTTCCGGGCCGCCGCGGCTATCCCGGTTACCTTTATACAGACCTTGCGACCATGTATGAACGCGCAGGCCGTATGAAAGGACATGAAGGCTCTATCACGATGATTCCTATTCTGACAATGCCGGAGAGCGACAAAACGCACCCTATCCCCGACTTGACAGGTTACATTACGGAAGGTCAGATTATCCTGACGAACGAGCTTTACAAGAAGGGCATACAGCCCCCTGTTGACGTTCTCCCGTCCCTGTCCCGTCTGAAGGATAAGGGTATCGGCAAGGGCAAGACAAGAGAAGACCATGCGGATACGATGAACCAGCTGTTTGCTGCTTATTCCCGCGGTAAAGACGCGAAGGAACTGATGGCGATCCTGGGCGAATCCGCGCTGTCTGATATTGACTTGATTTACGCGAAGTTTGCCGATGAGTTTGAGAAAAAGTATGTTTCCCAGGGCTTCCGGACAGACAGGACGATTGAGCAGACGCTGGAAACAGGCTGGCAGCTGCTGCGGATGCTGCCTAAGAGTGAATTGAAGCGTATCCGTGATGAATATTTGGAAAAATATTTGAATGACGGGGAGTGATAAAACGTGGCAAGGTTGAATGTCAATCCCACCCGTATGGAAATGACCCGCCTGAAACAGCAGCTGAAAACGGCAACAAGAGGCCATAAGCTGCTGAAGGATAAGCTGGACGAACTGATGAAGCAGTTCCTTGAAATCGTGCGGGAAAATAAGCGTCTGCGGGAAGAAGCGGAAAAGGCTTTGGAAAACGCTTATAAAAACTTCATTATCGCGCGCGCGGTGATGAGCGAAAGCACGCTTGGCGAGGCGTTGATGATTCCCCAGCAGGCGGTTTCCGTAAAGGTAACCGGGCGGAACATCATGAGCGTAAACGTGCCTGTGTTCGATTTCCAGAAGGAAAGCGGCAGAGAAAGCACGATTTACCCCTATGGCTTCGCTTTTACCTCCGGTGAGCTGGACAGTGCGATGAAATCTTTTTCCGACGCTATGGAGCCGTTGCTGCGGCTGGCGGAAAGCGAAAAAACAGCACAGCTGCTGGCACAGGAGATTGAAAGTACACGCCGGCGTGTAAACGCGCTGGAGAACGTCATGATCCCCAACTATCAGGAAACGATTAAATATATTGCGATGAAGCTGGAAGAGAATGAACGTGCAAGCACAACGCGCCTGATGAAAGTGAAGGATATGATTGCAAAGAAGGCAATCGAAGAAAGACGGAAACAGGATGCAGCAAGGTTTGGTGCGTAAGGCGTGAAACGCGGCGCATAAGTGCATAAAATGCATCTGAATGGAAAAGGGGACGGCATTGCCGTCCCCTTTTTGTGTGTGAAAGAAATTACCTGATTTTGTCCTTTTTTTCCACATTTATTCATCGGCTTCATTTTAGATATCTTCCTCGACCTGCTGGGCAATGATGCGGCTGCCCTCCTTTTTTGCCTGTTTCTTTTATGGTATCCTTCTTCTTGTGCATTTATCAAGCAGAACGATGTTCCTAGGTGTGTCTTAACGTGCATTTTATAAATATTGTAGAATGAGATTTCTTTTCTATTCCCCATCGCACGGAAGTGCGATGGCAATCGGGGTCAAGGGGACTGAGTCCCTTGCGGGAGGTTGAGGGCGCTGAGCCTCCGGTGGAGGCTCGTTTAGCGCCGACCGGAACGGAGTGTAGACCAGAGCCCTCAAGGTTTTGTCTCCTGCGCATTTGTCAAGCGGAACGGTACTCCCTTTGTCTGCCGAAACGTTTTGCTTGCAATCTTGCCGCGTATGGCATAAAATAAGGTAAGGAAAAGATTGTCATTTTTTGCAGGCATGGGAAAAGGGAAGGAGGAGAAGCCTTGGCGGAGAAGGAAAAGATATTCCCGGAACGCGAGAAACGCGTGGTCTACGGCTCTGGAAATCAAAAAACAGGAAAACGCACGCCGCCCCCTCGGGAGAAAAAGCCGCGCAGAACCGGCGGAAAGCGCAGACTGCCTCTGCGGAGGTCTGCGGGACTGACGATTGCGGCTGTTATCCTGATACTTATATATATCCTTGTACGTAAAAACGGTACAGCGGTTTTTGTAGCGGAGGAAACCGTCGGTATTCTGGAGGGACGTTCCTATAAGGCGGAACAAATCATACAGACGGTGGAAGGGCAGTTGGAAAGCATTGTCGGCACGAAAGTCAAGCTGAATCAGGAAATTACCACAAAGGGCGTACATATTAGCAAGAAAAACCAGAAAGATGTCTGTACGATGGAGCATCTTCTGCCGAAGATACGGAATATTGTGACATATAAGGCGGAGGCGGCTGTGGTAATGGTGGACAAGGCGCGCGCTGTTGTCCTGCCAAACCGCGCAAAAGCCGAGGAAGTCCTGAAACAAGTGCAGACCGATCTCCTGCCGGAAAACGGCGTGCCGGAGGACGCAAAGCTCAGCTGGCTGGAGGACGTACAGATTGTAGATGAATTGGTAGAATCATCGGAACTGATGGAGGTCGATGAGGCAGTTTCTTTTCTGGAAACAAAAACCGAGGCAACACAGCCCTATACCATACAGACCGGTGACGCGCTGTACCTGATTGCAATAGAATTTAATACATCCATAGAGCGGCTGAATGAGCTGAATCCGGAGTCTAACCTGATTCAAGGCATACGGGCGGGACAGGTTATCACTGTACCGGTGCAGAAACCGCGTATTTCGGTGAAATCCATTGTGACAGAGGAGCAGATTTCGGTCGAGCCGAAAACAACGGAAACCAGATATGACGATTCCAAGCCTGCGGGCTATCAGAGGGTCGTACAGCAGGGGCGCGCCGGACAGAAAAAGAGCGTAATCCAGATTACAAGCATCAATGGAATGGTAACGGAGGAACAGGAAATTTCAAAGGAGATTATTACGGAACCCCTGCCGGAAATTATAGTGAAGGGGACGCAGTAAACAGCTCGGAAATGTATAGCTTTGCAGGAAAAATGGTGTGCCTTTGGAAATCCCTGTATATTGCATACAATGTCAATAATGAAGTATTATATTTTAGAAGGTTTTTACTGCAAAGGGCTTTGTCTGATTGGTTTTGAGCGGCAGAGATATCTGCGTGTGATATTCGCGGCATGTGTTTGAGAATGGCTGTGTCGAAGCATGCCGTTTTTGCAGGAAAATAATATGCCTGTGAAAATTGCTGGTTATTGCATACAATACCAAACATAAAGTATTATATTAAAAAAGATTTGTTCAATAAAGTTTGGGGTTAAAGCATTTTGTGCTGACAGAAGCGGAGCAAAGATCAGAGTCCTGAGG
>CAMQRG010000108.1 GCA_947036475.1 uncultured Clostridia bacterium | reverse complement strand
TACATATACGTTCCCGTCGACCCGTATATCCTCAAGGGAGACTGTACCGTTTTCAACGCTCTCGTCAATCGTCAGGTTCCCTGTGACATGCATATCCTCAATATCCGCATCATCTGTCACAGTTACGTTTTTATACGTTTCCCCGTCACCGTCAAAATCTTTGGAAATCGTCTTATTGGAGCCGCTGGAAGAAGAACTTCCCGAGCCGCTGCTTTCGTGCCGCTTTCCGTCATACTCCCAATTAAAATCGGGCTTATTCGCGCCATTTTTTCTGGAAAGGCTGTCAGGCTCAATCTCGGAACGCACGCCGGAAACATAAACCGTCATATTGTCAATGTCGCCCTTCCCGGCAATACGCACTCCGTCACGAATATTCATATTTCTGACGCGCGAACCCTTGGAAAGCTCAATCAGCGCGTCGTCCGCATTCTTCGTAATTTCAAACGTTTCGATTTCCGCCCCGCCGTAAAGCCGCATATCCGCGTCCGTATCCAGCGTCAGGTTTTCCACCTCCGCATCAATCGTAACCGTATTGACTTTGCTGTTCGCAATGGAAACGTCCTGGAAACGGTTGCCTTCCAGCGTACCGTTTGCCCGGAATGTCGTCTTTGCAACGCTTGTTCCGTCCTCCGCGCGGAATACCGCCGAAGATTTATCCATTACCAATTCGTTGATTACGCAGTCCTCCGCTGTAATCGTACCGCCGCCCTCAACGTTCAGCTTGCCGCGCACCGTCACATTATCAAGTGTGATACTCCTGCTGGACATGCTGGACGGTATCGTCAGGTCGCCGTTTACAATTGTGTTCCGCAGTGTCGTGTTGCTCAATGTCATATTCTGCACAGAATCCGTCGTGGACTGTGTCGGCGGCACATAGGTATTTCCTCCGCCTCCGCCCAGAGCCTTATTCAGCATCGTAACGACTTCCGCACGTGAAATCTGGCTTTTCGGGCGGAAAGAGCCGTCCGGGTAGCCGCTCATATAACCTGCCGCAGTCACAGCGTTCACGCTGCCGCGCGCCCAGCTTGAAATACTCCCGCTGTCCGAATAATAAGGCGCACTTCCGCCAACAGCAAGCCCCTTGATATTCGCCAGCATAACGGCAGCTTCCTGCCGGGTCACGTTCGCCTTCGGGCGGAACGTACCGTTTGTGTCACCCCGCATATAGCCTGCCGCATATGCTTTCTGTATTTCTGCGTAGCCCCAGAATGTTGTTGCTACATCAGGGAAATAAATCGCCTGCTTATTCTGGTAGTTAAACGCATTGTTCGCCACCACCGCAAACTCCGTTCTGGTGATAGACTCCTTCGGCCGGAATGTGCCGTCGGGATAGCCATTGATATAGCCAAGGCTCACCCAACGATTTATCGTGGTTTCTGCCCAGTGCCCGCTTACGTCTTTGAATGCCACAGCGGACGCGGAAACAGCGGATGATACCGCCAGTACGGACGCTGTCAGGCATATTGCCAGCGTCTTTCTGATTTTCTTCATGGTTTGTTCCCTCCTTCGCCCCATTTCATCTTCCCTTACAGGGTAGTCTTCCTATATTATTTATACTACTAGAATATACCAAAATTGGATATACTACAATATACATCGGCAAATTGAAAGAGAAACTTAATATTTCTCCAAAAGCATTGACGGTTTTCATCAGCTCCAAATGTATTCTTTCTTTATTATAAAACAGGCTGACGCAGTAATATTTCGCAGTTTTTTACCGCAAAGTTTCATTTACACAGCTGAAAATACATATTTCCGGCCCCCGCGTATTCCAGTTTTTTCATATATGGTTTACAATAAGACTGCTGTTATTACAATGCCTTACCAGCAAAGGAGGAACTCATTTATGGGAAAACTAGAAAAACTGTACCACTGCTACTTGATGGAACATCAGGAATTGAATGCCAAAAAGCAGCTTACACCTGAGCTGACAGCATTTTACGGCTTTCTACGGTTCCGCCTGAATCCAGATGATTTTATAGAGGCAGAAAGCCTGCTGAATGATTTACTTGCCGTTGTTGAAAAAGAATATTTCATCACCGGCATTGAGTATCTTTCAGAATTTATGAAAGAAATTCTTACAGAATAAGAACAACGAGCACACAACAGCTGTGATAATACCCTTTATTTCCTCTATCCCAAAAACACCGGACAGAAAAATCCCTGTCCGGTGTTTTTTATTCCGGCAGTTTCCCGCTGCCGCTGTAATCCGCGTATGCCTTGCCGCGCACCTGCACAAACGTAATCTCTGGGTAGCGAAGGGCAGTCAGGTAGCCGCCATAAACACAGCCCTGGTCGATATCTACCGTTCGGTTGATGATTTTCGGCTCCTCCGCAACTGTATGACCATAGACAACAAACGGCTTGCCCCTGTATTCCGCCGCCCAGTCCAGCCGCTCCGGCTTGCCGTTTTCATCAGTCGCCCCTGTCGTTTCCCCATAAAGGCAGACCGCACGTATTTTGCCGGAAAACTGCCCGATGGATTCCTGCCGCAGCCCGCCATGCACCACCGCAAGCCGTCTTTGGTCCAGCAGAAGATAGTAGCACTGGCTTTCGTAGCATGCCATATAACGGCTGCGGAAAACCATTCGTTCCTCCCGTCCCAGCTGCTCCAGCTCTGCAACCGTATTTTCCAGTCCATGCGAGAGATGCACCTTGTTCCCCAGAAAATAACGGTATAACTTGTTGCAGTGATTTCCATGCACCCAAAGCGCGCCGCCGTATTCGACCTGCCGCATCCAGAAATCCAGACATGCCAAATTCTGGCTGCCTTTATCTGCCACATCTCCGACAGAAATCAGCCGCCGTCCCTCCGGGTGGGCGTATGCCATGCCGTCCGGAACATAACCCAGCTTTGCAACCAGTTCCATCAGTTCGTCATAACAGCCGTGTACATCTCCAATAATATCAAATTTATTTCCACGAAATTCCAAAATACGGAATCCCCGTTCCCTGCTTTCCTTCATTTGCAACTCCCTTTCACAGGATCCATCGAAAACCTTCGGCGCAGTTTTGCGGCGCGTTCCGGTTTCTCTCCCCAATCATATCATAAAACATTGTGCTTTTATAGGGAAAAGTGTTTTTTTGTTAAAAATCTTTTTCACGCGGCATATACATGATAGCAGAAAGCAAATCGAAGGTCGTGATTTCTATGTATGCCAATGCAAAAATACCAGAGCCTTTCTGCCATCGGGCAGAGAAGCCCGGCTGGACGGAAAAACCCCAGCCTGCCAAAGAATCACCCGGAACAGAGGCTGCCGGGCAGGAAAAGCCCTTTGCTGTTTCCGCTGCTGAAACGGGCACTTCCGCCGAGCAGAAACAGACGTCAAACAACCAGCCGGATGCCCTGCCGCTGCTAGCGTTCCTGCTGATGGAATTTTTCCACTGAAACATTTTCGGCCATAAATTGAAAAATTTTTCCGAAAAAATGGAACGAATCCTTTTTTCCTCCGTCCAATCAAACAAGAGTAAAAAACGGTAAGGGCAAATGGCTGTCACAGGCCGGCTTTACGAAAGAAAGGAGCAAATGATTATGAAAAACTGGAAAAAAATCTGTTTTGTATGTGTTGCAGCGGCGACACTTGCCATCGGGTGCCATAGCATGGCGTTCGCAGCAGGGGAAATCAGTGTGACAGGCAGCGGCGTTGTGCTGGCAAAGCCGGATACTGCTACTATTGGTCTTTCTGTGGAAGCCACCGGCAAAACGTCTGAGGCAGCACAGAAAGAAACAAGCAAAACCATGCAGAAGGTAACCGACACTCTGCTTGAAATGGGAATCCAAAAGGATAAAATCGTTACAACCGGAACATTCGTTTATCCGTCCTATCAGTACGATGACGCAACAGGCAAACGCACCATCACCGGATACCGCTCCACCGCGAATATCCAGGCTGTTACGAAAGATATTGATAACGCCGGGAAGTATATTGACGCCGCACTGAAAGCCGGCGCAACCGGAACAGACGGCGTATCGTTCAGCGTGGAAAATGAATCCGCGTATTATGCACAGGCTCTGGAAACAGCCGTAAAAAATGCAGCTGATTCCGCAGAGGCAATTGCAGGGGCTTATGGCAAACCTCTGGGCGAGGTCAAAAGCGTAACGGAAAACAGCCGGAGCGCGTATTATGTCGAAAACTCCAAACGTCTGGCAATGCCCACAGCAGAGGGCGCTGCCGCTGATACGGGAGCAGGCGGCACAACGATTCAGTATGGCGATATCCATGTAACAGCAAATATCTCCGTTGTGTATGTATTCTAAACGGCAGAAAAGAAAGGCAGGGAAAAATTCCCTGCCTTTCTTTTCTGCCGTTTGCAGTCAGTTTTTCTGCCACCTCCGTTGCGTAGCAAAGTTTTTACTTCCTCCCTTTATAGCTGACCATCAAAAGCCAGACGAAGTAAAGCAGTACAAACACAACGGTAAACACAACCGCACTGCGCAGCTGCACCTTTGTCCCCATAAGAATCATCAGGCCATGATAAAATATACTGCATACAAAGCCGGACACACAGGCTCTGCGAAAAAGCTCTACAATATTCATTTCATTCCCTCATTTCTGCCATATCAGCCCATCGGAACCGTTACTGCCCCAGACCATGAACATGATTATAAACCCGTTGAATCAGAATATCCAGCGCAACAATATTCTGTCCGCCTTCCAGTACGATAATATCCGCCGAACGTTTACTTGGCTCTACAAACTGCTCATGCATGGGCTTCACTGTCGTCAGGTACTGGCTGACAACGGAGTCCAGACTGCGCCCGCGCTCCTTTACATCGCGCAGAATACGCCGAAGAATACGTACATCTGCATCTGTATCCACAAAAATCTTAATATCCATCAAATCGCGCAGAAATTGATTCTCAAAAATCAAAATGCCTTCAATGATAATTACCTTTGTCGGGCAGATGGTCACCGTTTTATCCGAGCGATTATGTACAGTAAAGTCATATACAGGACAAGCAACAGGCTGCCCTGACCGCAGGGTACGAATATGTTCAATCATCAGGTCGGTATCGAACGCGTCCGGGTGGTCGTAGTTCAAAAGGCAGCGTTCCTCATAGGTCATATCATCGTGGCGTTTATAATAATTATCGTGGTAAATGATAGAAACATCATCTCCAAAACGTTCCTTCAGGCGGTCTGTCAATGTTGTTTTGCCGCTGCCTGTACCACCTGCTATGCCAATCATCATGATTTGATCCATTTCGCCGCCTCCTCTTAAAAAAGATGAAAACCCTGAGGGCTTTGTCCTCAAACTCCCACAAGGGGCATTGCCCCTTGGCCCGTTTGCCAGCCCCATTCCATGCGGCTGGGAACACTTTTCATATTTACCATAACCTCTTTAATGCCTTCGTCTGGAAAGCGGGTTGAGAGATGCGTCCCTCACAGGGTGTGGGGCAGAGTCCCACACCCTCAGAGCCTTTTTCACTGCTCGTTTGTCCCCAAAATGATTCGGATATCCGCATTTGCACCGATTTCAGACGGGGCGACCTCAACCTCCGCTTTATTGAAATACTGCACAAGGTCGCTGCCGGCTCCCGCCTCTTTGACCTGTATCCGCGTATAGTTCTTCTGTTCGCCGCTGTACGTCGTAGCCTCCGCCATACGGTAGCCCTCCGCCGCCAGTTTTTCACTTACACGCCCCGCAAGGCCCATCACGTTTCCGCCGTTGGAAACCTCAATCAGCAGGGCCTTGCTGTCCGTCGGCGTTTCCCCTTCCGGCACCACCGGAGCGACGTTATAGAACACCCTGTCCACCATTTCTTTTGTTGCTTCCGCGTCATGCAGGAAATAAGAAACATTTCCGACATACTGCCCTGCGCCCGGCAGAGTTTCCATGCTGATTTTGGACATATCCAGTTTATTGATATAATTCGCGTATTTCAGCGCGTCCGTCAATGTGACGTCCGTTTCCACATGTTGATAGAAGATTTTAATGTAGTCCGGCAGGTTCTTTATGATGCTTTCCGTACTCAGCACTTTCCCCGCCAATGCTTTCAGGAAAAGCTGCTGCACCTGTATCCGCCCAACGTCGCCATCGGCATACCGCCGGAACCGCACAAGCTGCTCCGCTTTTTCCCCGTCCAGATGCTGCATGCCTTTTTTCAGGTTAATCAGCGGGTCGCCGGTGTCACGCATATCCCAGTACATATCCTGCGGCACATCCACATCTACGCCGCCTACGGCATCCACAATTTCCCTGAAACCCTCCAAATCGACTTTGACATAGTGGTCAATTTTGATTCCCAGCAGATCTTCAATCTGCAAAACGGCATTTTTCGGGCCCATCTCCTTGCCGCTGTAAGAATGTACGGCATTCAGCTTTGTAACCTGATTATAGGAACGGCCCTCCTTCTCCAGATTTTCGCGCACCTCATCGCAGATAGACACGCGGGTATCACGCGGGAGAGAAACCAGATTGACACTTTTCTGCGCACTGTCATAATGCGCAACAAAAATAACGTCCGTCCTCGTTCCGTCTTTATCCACGCCGAACACTGCCACATTCATTTTAATATCGCGTTTCAAAAACGCGTCCAAAAGGTTCATATCCGAAGCAGATTGAATGATTTCCTGATTGGAAAAGGGTACATCGCCCGTCACTTTATAATAGGCAAACGCCGCACCGCCCGCCAGTACCATAAATACGGAAACCATTGAGCATACAATCTTAAAAAACGTCTTAAATGGATTGAATTTTTTCTTTCGTTTCACCATTCTTCTGCCGCGTCTGTTTTCAGCCATTCGTTCCCTGTCCTTCCTCTGTATACTGTGTTTCCGGCTCTGCCGGTTCCTTGCCGTAAATTCTCTGTTCTATCAGTTCTTTTGTCCCTTCCGGATCCATATCGACATAGGAGCCGGGCTGTCTCTTATACACATCTCCGAGCCCACGAGACGCTACGCTATCTCG
>CAMQRG010000107.1 GCA_947036475.1 uncultured Clostridia bacterium | reverse complement strand
TCTACACGTAAGGAGTCGTCGGCAGCGTCAGATGTGTATAAGAGACAGGATGCTTTTTGCTTCTATGATAATAGGAAAAACGTTTCTCGTCTGTTCCCTGCTTTTTCCATTCGGAACGGCGCAGCTTGCCCTCCAGTCCGATGAGCTGTCCTTTTTTCAGGTATTTCCCGGCAAACCCGGCAGTTTTCTGCCATGCTTCTACCTCAAAAAAATCTGTAATCTTCTCACCCTTTGCGGTGTAATCGCGTTCCACGGCAATTCCGAACTTCGCAACCGTTTTCGGTTCATCGCCTTTTGTATGACGTATTTCAGGATCTCTTGTCAGCCTTCCCATCATCGAGCAGTTGTTCATCATAACTATCGTCCTCCTCATTATATTTGTAGGTTTCTATGCCGCTTTCTTTTTTGCTGCATGGGTTTCCGGGCGTTTTGGCAGCTGGAAGAACAGTTCGTCCCTGCTCCGGAGCAGCATCACGCCATTCTTGTCTATTTTTATCTGCGCGATGCCATGGATTACCCGGGTCAGCTTATAAAAATCCGCAAGGGAATAATGGAAGCCGCCCTTTGGCGTTTCCATGCTGACCTTTGCGGGCAGGGCTGTTTCCGCGGACACCTTCCCGCCGCACTTCACCACGACAGCATTTTCCTGAAACAGGATATTCACCGACAGGGTTTCGCTGTCCAATGTCATCATATCCAGTGCGTTTTTCAGGTCACTGGCTTCCAATGTCGCCATGTATTGCGGCGTGACGGACTGAATGACCTTGTCCGTATCCAGAAAAGTGACGTCCCGGAAGGTTTCGAGGGATACCATCATGCCTTTTTTCATGAATACTACGCGGTTCTGTATCGCGCCCATGCTGTATTCGTCCTCGTCTGTGGACATCGCCGCGAGCTTCAAAAACTGTTTCTTGGGCAGGAGGAACTGCTTTTCCTCCCCGGCCTCCGCGTCCTGCTTTGTCAGCATTACGCAGCTGCCGTTGCTTGCCGCCGCCTGCACCCGGTTTTTGCGCGTATGCAGGCAGACGCAAGAAAGTGCCTTATTCGGGCTGTCCTCATTCACAGCGAAGGAAATTTTTGCCGCCAGGCCGCAGATACCGGAAATCCGGACGGTATCCTCCGGGAATGGCATATCCGGCTTGGGGTAGTCCTCCGCGCTGAGGAACAGGATATTGTAAGTAGACTTCTGCGACCTGATCCTGACTACATTCTTTTTATAATCTGCCCAGAACCTGACGACATTGCCGGGCGCATGGGAGATGATGTCGAACAGCAGCCTCGTATTTATCACGATACGCCCGCTTTCCAGAACTTTCGCGGGTTCTTTGAGGAAAACGGACATGGACGCGTCTGTTGCGATCATGGAAACCTCCTGTGTTTCCTCGCTGCATTCCAGATATACGCCGCGCAAAATCTCCGCGGGCAGGCTGTCGCTGGCGATTTTTTTCACTTTTCCCGCCATTTCTGCCAAACTGCTTTGTTCTATTTCAAATTTCATGCTGTGTGCCTCCTCTTTTTAAGACCTTGAGGGCTTTGCCCTCAAACTCCCACAAGCCCTTTGAAAAGGGCTTGACCCTAAACTTTGCATTCCACCGCGCAGTTGCGCGGTGGATAAATGGGTCAAGGGATGAAATCCCTTGCGGGGAAGTGGGGCAGAGCCCCACGGTTTTTGTTTATTAAGCTGATATTGCGTCCAAAGTATCAAACAGGGAGAGCTGGTTTTCGAGAGCAGGCGCTTTTTCTCTGGCACCACGCTTCCGCTTTGCAGTCTGGACGGATACGTCTAAAACTACCGTCCTGCCCTCTGCCGTTGTATTGCGTCCCGATTCCGACTCAGCTTTTGCCGGAACGCCTTCCGATACGGCTTCCTCTATGCCTTCCGCTATCGTTTCCACCAGCTCAGCTTCGCCTTCAATGGCCGCCGGCGCGGCTTCTCCTTCCGGCTTCAAAAACGCCATATTTTTGAACACATCACCAATGTCTAAACCATCTGTCTCATTTTTCAGCCCCAGCGTCAGCTCCTGCGCCAGAAGCGTCGTCAAATCCTGGCATTCGCTCATCGCCGCAAGCCCTTCATCTGTCAGGTTGCCTTCTATCACGCCCGCGACCGCCAGCTTTGACGCCATCAGGCGTATTGCCCGGTGCTGCATTACGCCTTTGAAATACAGGAAATAGACCTCTATCCTTGGGGCTTTCTGGTTGATTCGCCACGACCGTCTGGAGGACTGCCGCAGCGTGAACAGCTTATAGCTGATGTTATAATAAATGAGCGTCGTGAAATCGTTCAGGTCAAGCCCCGTTTCCAGAAGCTGGGGGTTCGTAATCAGCACATGCACGCCATTTTTGACCTGCTTTTCGATCCATTCCTCCCGTTTTGCCGTAGGTACGGTGGAGCGCAGGACGCAGGCGGAAATGTCATGTTCCCGGAACAGCTTTTCCAGCCGTTCCTGCGTATCAATGCGTACCCAGCTCGTGTAGATTACGACGCGTTCATGCCGCGCAATCTTTTCCGTCACCTTTGCTAGGAGCCAGACGTCCTTTGCATTCAGCGTATCCGGCGTGCCCGTATCCTTTGGCTGCACCAGCGGTGTTTCGGAGATGGGGTCAAGCACCGGTTCCATATCGTAGGGCTGGTCAGGATAGACCGTCAGCAGGCTCATAAATGCCGACATCACCCTCTGGGCAATGAGCTTCTGATACTTCATCACGTCTGTAAATTTGTCTTCTATGTGCGTATATTCCTTCCAGACTTCTTCCGGCAGTTGCAGCTCCACAGGGATTTCCTCATATTCCGGGAGCTGTTTCCCCATGTCATTCAGCGAGAGGAACACGGCGTTATTCATCAGGAACCGCGAATAGACCAGCGGCGATACGCCAGGGAGCTGCTTCTCCCGTAGCTTCCGCTTCGCCGTCCTGCGGTTCGAGTGGTAGCCCTGGTCGGAAACCTCATATGCCGTTTCCGTCACGCCGTATTCCCGGTTGAAATCAGTTGTTGCCGTGTATTTCTTCCCGTCCGTCTGCATCAGGCGGGGAGAAACGCGGTAGAGCAGGTAAAAGATGCCCTGCGAATAGCCGTTGATGAGCGTGCCTGTCAGCCCGACCGCGCGTTTCGCGCAGCCCAGCAGGTCGTTCATGGCGTCGCCCTGGCCGCTGTTGTTGTTGTAATCCTGCAATTCGTCGATAATCAGCCCGTCCACCTTGCCGCGCATCTTTTTGCTGATATACATGGAGAGGGAACACTGCGGCCTCGCCCCAATGGGTTTTACTGCGATGTTGGGATTGTCAGCGATTGCCTTAATTTCATAGTATTCCTTTGGGAATACAGGCGCTTTTTTGCTCCGCGCGCTTTTCAGCATCACTTTTTTGGCAATGAGGCTCAAATGCTCCTGCACCAGTGTCCTGTATACAAGGCCATAATTGGCAATTTTCACCCACCGGCTTTGCCGTTCCGTTTCCAGCACCGTCCAAAGCGGGCTGCCGCAGTTTTTGCACTTGTGGTTTTTCTTATTTTCTTTCTGGAAGAAAAACTGGTCAGCCTCGGTTTCGTACCGGATGCCCTCGGCGAAAATATCCATCATGACAGGCTCGCCGCAGTCCGGGCACAAAAAGGCGTGTTTCCGCCTGTTGTATGTCACAGCAGGGCGGCGCATATAACCGTCCCGCGCCTTTTCCTTCGTGATCACGACATAGCAGTTTTGCTTGTGCTGGAGGAACATTTCATACGCCTTTTCCAGCTCGGCGGCTGTTTTTACCTGTACGGCAAAGGAATCCGGCGCGGTTTCTGCAATTTCCCGCAGCCATTTCTTCGGCAGGTGGGCAGGGCAGAGCACAATGTTGAAATGCCTGCCGCCTTTTTGCGACTGGTACGCGTGCAGCGATGTGATGCCGATTTTCGTTTTGCCTGTGCCGCATTCCGCGATGCAGAGGGCGGTCTTGTTTTTCCGCAGGCTCCGCTTGATCGCCTCTGATACGGCAAGTTGTGCGTCATAAAGCCCGTAGCCTGCCTGTTTTTGGATATAAGCGTTGACCGCCAGTATTTCTTTGGAAACGCTCTCTTTCGATGGGTTGAACAGGGGCATAAACTGCCCCTGTATTTTGCTTGCAATGCTCCTGCCGAACCGGTTCAGGTAGGCGGATACGGACGTGACTTTCTCAAAAGCGTTTGCTTCTGTACATTCGCCGGGAATGGAAATCTGCCCTGTTTCCAGACCATGCTCCACGATTTCGATGATGTTCTGCTCGTCTTTTGAAAGCAGGAGCTTCCATACGTCAAACTGTGCGCAGGACGAAACCATTTCCAGCTTTGCCAGGTAGTTCCGCTGCTCCATCTCCGCAATGACGTAATCCCGGAATTCCGGTATCAGCGGGACGGAAACCGTTGCGTCAATCTGCTCAAACAGCCGCTCGGCGCTATCTTTTTCACAGTAGAGGTATGCCGTCCGCCAGAGTGGGGCTTTCCCTGCCGCACTTTTCTGGTTGCTTTCCTCCACCTGCTGTAAATCGTTTTCCAGAACCAGCGTGGCCTCCATGTAAAGCCCGTCATTCGTGAAAAGCCACCGGTACCGTTTTGGAAGCCCCTGGAAAAAGAGCCGGGTGCCGTCGCAGTCCAGGCAGACTTCCCCGCCACCGTATATTGCGTTCGCCATGGCGCGCACCTGTTCGGGATAGCCCCCGAACCGCACCGCGGCAAGCAGCCTCCTGCCATTCTCGCAATCATATGCCAGCGTATCGGCATAAACCGACAGGCGGATATCCTTGTCGATATCTTTGTAAGTCAGCTCCCAAAGCCGGGGGATGTTTTTCTGGCCATTCATGTCCATTCCCCCAATTTTTCCATCAGCAGGCGGTAGCGTTCCGGCGGGATGTTATACACGCCGCTGGTCGTATAAATCTGCGGGGAATAGAAACGTTGCCGGTATTTCTCCATCAGCTTTTCCGGCAGTGAGGTGAAATCTTCCACCCCAAGCCCGCAGACAAAGAACGTGCCGAATATGTAGCAATCCTCGTCTACCTTCCGGTTGAACGGCATCCGGAGCATAAGCCCTTCATCGTTGCAGATGATGCCGACCATGTCACGGAAAGGGTAGATGGCCTGTATCCTGCCGCCGACAATCTTTTGCATTTCCTTTAATGCGCCACTGATTTCCTTTTCATAAGGGTGTTTTCCGGGTTCTACAATTAAAATTTTCATGTGCATTCTCCTTTCGATGCTTGATTTTTTTGTTGGCAAATTTTTGTTTTCCGAAAAATTCTTCAAAAATTACATTAAAATCCGAAAACTTGTTATATTTTTATACTTTTTGGATTTCAATGCATTTTCAGTGCCATATCAGGTATATCCCGCCCAGCTCCTGCACACGGTCATAGATTTGGTTGAATATGCCCAAACTTCTTTCCCCGGCGTTCCATCGCCGGATAAGCCCCAGCATCCCGCTGTCATTTGCGGGAATGCAGAAGTCATACTGGCAGTCGAAAACCATATCGCCATCGTACCGTACCAACGGGGATTTTTCGCCCGCTGCCACCATTTCGCGCTCCTCGCCAAAATATCCGACCCTGCCCAGCCACGTTTCCGGGTGCAGGGTATGGAAAACCGCGATTTCTGCCCGGTTCTGGTTATTGAGCCGCAACCGTTGTGCCTGCCTTTCATAGCAGTTCATTTCCTTTTGCTGTTCCAATAAATGTCCCATCTGTTCCTCCTTGTCGGTTTTTCTGTTTTCTTTGCAAATATTTCTGCCTGACCGCCTCCTTTGGAAATCAAAAAACCGTAAATCCATATTTCGCATAAATGGAAATAGAATTTACGGTTTTTTTGATATTTGTGTTTGTGTCAGGTACGCAGCCTGATAATTCCTTTACTGTTTTTGGGATAACTATGCCAAAAACGATTACTCTGACCTGAAATACGCTGACCTGACCTTACATGCCTATTGTAACATAGCGGAAATCAGTTTTACAGTTGCAGTTATGCAAGGGCAGGGCGGCGCCCGGAAAATGGGCAAAGTCTAGCCCTCTGCGTTTTTCTGGTTTTTCACGTATTCCGCTGCACATATGATGTCTAAAAGGGTGGTATCGTGCAGCCGTTTATGCAGTTCAGGGCTTTTGTGGCTCATCATATTTTCTGTGCGCCCTATGAGGTAGTCAACGCTGACGTCAAAAAAATCTGCAATCCTGCATAAATCAGCAATAGACGGCTCATTCCTTCCGGATTCATAATTGGCAATCGCCGTATATCCATAGTTAAGTTGCTTTGCAAGACGTTCCTGGCTGATCCTGCGGCCTGTCCTGAGTTCTTGGAATATTCTTCTGCTGCCTGTTTCAGCATTTCATCATCCAATTTATTTCCAGGCATCATCATCACCAGCCTTTCCTGCCCGAAGAATCGCCTTTGCCCTTGAAACACGGTGCTGTACAACAGAAACGGAAATAGAAAGCGTGTCCGCAATTTCCCCATATTCCAGCTCCAGGAAATATCTCAAAAAGAACGCCTCACCATAGGTCGGGGACATGTTCTGCACACGCTCCTTTAACTCTTCCGCCTCGATACGGTTTATCATCGTTTCCGCCACAGGGTCAGGAGATGTCCCCGATTCCGGAAAGAGCTCGTCAAACAGCAGAACCTTTTGCTGTACCCGGAGCATCGCCAGCGCCGTATTGCGTGCCACGACATACATATATTGCTTTGCTTTCTCCAAATCCCGGAAGCCCTGGAGCAGTGAAACCTTTTTTATGATCTTCTCAAAAGTCTGCTGCATGGCGTCCTCCGCCAGATCCCGGTCTTTAAGGATTTTTACGGATACATACCACAGCAGCTTGCCGTACATCAGGTAGAGGATTGAGATATATCTTTTTTCCGAATTTGTTAGTTTAGAGTGTTTCATAAATTGCCTCGTTTTTTCTCCAAAAGTGGGGAAGTTTTTTGTTTAGTTGAATCTATTTTATAACTGTCTCTTATAC
>CAMQRG010000106.1 GCA_947036475.1 uncultured Clostridia bacterium | reverse complement strand
TATCCATATCAATCAGCTGGTATTTCAGTGAGGAGCTGCCGCAATTCAACGCAAGAACTTTCATTATTTTTCTCTCCTTTTTTCTATTGATTATAAAAGACCTTGATAAAGACCTTGGGACTCCGTCCCAAACCCTGCAACCCCTTTGAAAAGGGCTTGACCCCAAACTTTGATACCGCAAAACTGTGTTTTGCGGAAAAACAGAACCAGGGCTGTCCTAAAAATCCAGTCCTCCATCGCATGAAATGCGATGGCAAACGGGTCAAGGGGTGAAACCCCTTGCGGGGAGGCGGGGCAGAGCCCTGCGGTCTTATCTTTTGATTTTTACTTGCCCATTACCTGCGCCTGTACGCTTGTCAGCGCAACAACCGCAACGATGTCGTTCGCGGAGCAGCCTCTGGAAAGGTCGTTGACCGGCTTCGCAATACCCTGCAAAATAGGTCCGAACGCTTCCGCATTGCCGAATCTCTGCACCAGCTTGTAGCCGATGTTGCCCGCGTCAATGTCAGGGAATACCAGCACGTTCGCCTTTCCGGCAACTGTGCTGTTGGGTGCTTTCAGTTCGCCGACTTCCTTCACGATAGCCGCATCAAGCTGGATTTCGCCGTCCAGCTTCAGCGCGGGATATTTCTCCTTCGCCAGCTTCACAGCGTCCACAACCTTTGTTACGTCAGCATGCTTCGCGGAGCCCATTGTGGAATGGCTCAGCATCGCAACTCTTGCTTCCTTGCCGATGAACGCCTCGTAAGACTTCGCGGAATCGCCGGCGATGCATGCCAGCTCTGCCGGATTGGGGTTCTGGTTCAGCGCGCAGTCTGCAAACAGCAGAATACCGTCATCGCCATACTGCGGCGTATTTGTTACCATAATGAAGAAAGAAGATACCAGTTCTGTGCCGGGTGCTGTTTTCAAAATCTGAAGTGCAGGGCGCAGTGTATCCGCTGTGGAGTGGATTGCGCCGGAAACCATGCCGTCCGCAACGCCCATCTTTACCAGCATAACGCCGACAAACAGCGCATCGTCCAGCAGGAGTTTCTTTGCTTCTTCCAGCGTCATGCCTTTGCTCTTTCTTGCTTCGGCAAGGGCCGCTGTCATTTCGTCCATTCTCTCATAGTTTTCGGGGTCAACAAAAATCGCGCCGGAAACATCGAAGGAGCCAGCCGCCTCCATGATTTTTTCCTTATTGCCAATCAGTACGATGTTTGCCAGACCATCGCGCAGACATTCCGCCGCCGCTTCCAGATTCCTTTTCTCAAAGGATTCCGGCAGAACGATGGTCTTCTTGTCCGCTTTTGCTTTTGCTTTCATTTCCGTTAAAAAATCCACAGGTAAAACCTCCTATTTTGTATAATCCACTTCCGCTTTTGCCGCATCCGCATGACCCGCAAAAAACGGTCAGGCGCAATCACTTTTTATTATAAACAAAACACGTCCCGCATACAAGTATATCCCGGAAAAAACAGGAAATTTTTTTCACAGGGTGTCAAAAAAGGCTCACGCTACGCCTTCCGTGTAGCCGCTCTGCGGCTGCGGCAACAGCGGGCTATGCCCGCTATACGAAGCCTTTTTTGAGGGACTGTCGGTATAAAGAAACTCGTTCTAAGCAGTTCGCTTTGCGAACCGTCCCGAAGGGACGCTGCTGAGCAGTGCTATGGCTTTCAAGAAAGCCTTGAAACACGCCCTTTTCCTCGTGCGGAACCGCAAGCGGCGGCTTATATCCGGTTTGCGGAGCAAACTTCCGCAGGCAAAGCCCGTCCTGCCGTATAGCGGCGGAGCCGCTGTTGGCCAGCCGTCGGCTTTGCCGACCGCACGGCGGATTCCAGTCGGGAAACGCTTCGTTTCCCGAACCCTTCCGCGGTTGTTCAAGTAGGTTTTTTGACAGTCTGGGAAATTTTTTTCATTTCCTTCCTGCCGCCCCCTGTTTTTCAAAGGGTTTTCCGTCTCAGCCCTCCAATTTCTTCCCGCATTTCCGGCAGAATGTGTAATCCGCTTCCGTTTTCGCGCCGCAGTAAGGGCAGAAACCGCCCTCATTCGTTTCCGCCGCCGCGTCTTTCGCCAGTGAAACTGTATGATTCTGCCGCTTTTCCAGCGGGTCGGGTTCTTCCCCGTCCTCCGTAATGTCGTATTCGGAAAACCGGTTCTCCCCAGTGGCATTATAGAAACCGTATACCGCACTAACCAGAAACATCACAACAAGAACCACGCCAAACATCAAAAACGGCACAGGCGCGCCCATACTCGCCGCGCCCCAAATCCAAACCACACCGAATATCGCTGCCAAAATAGCACCAATTCCGCCCATCATGGACGGTCCCCTGCCGGGCTTCACGCTTTTCATATTCATTCCCCCTGTCCGCTGCATATTGTTCCACACAAATAACCGAAATTTCCCATTTTTACACAATTACGGGAAATTCCATAAAAAACGTTGTCCCCATAAATTCCCTGCTTTCGATGCGTATGCTGCCGCCCAGCGCGGATACTGCCGCGTTCACCACGTCCAGCCCGACGCCCCTGCCGGAAAACAGAGTCGCGCTGCTTTTCGTTGTAAACCCGGGACGCAGCAGAAACGCGTAAATCTCGCTGTCCTCATACTCGTCCTCCGACTTCTTCAGCAGCCCTTTTTCCTTCGCTTTCTGCAAAATCTGGTTGCGGTTCAGCCCGCGTCCGTCATCTCGGAACATCACAAAAACACGCTGTCCACCCTTACGAATTTCCAGTGAAATCTCCCCAACAGGAGTTTTGCCCATGCGTTCCCTGTCCGCAAGCGGTTCCAGCCCATGGTCCATGCTGTTTTTCGTCATTTGCAGCACAGCCATGGAAACCTTGTCGTAAATATCCCGCGGCACTTCCGTACCCGCGCCGGAAACCTTAATCTGGAATTCCCGTTCCAGCTCACGCCCCATCACAGTCGCCAGCCGCTGCATCTGCGGAATCAGCGGTTGAAAATTGATGAAAGGAATCTTCCGCTTGCCCTTTCGCGTATAGGCAATCTGATAACTCGGCCCTTCCGGTTCATTGTCACTGTCCACATGCGCCAGAAAATTCTTAATCCGCCGCACAACCGCCCAGCCAAAATCCGTTACCTCATCGTCGGTTTCCATGCGACGCAGTTCCCGCTTTAAATAGCCGGAAACCATGCGCAGAAGCTGCAAAATCGTCTGCAAATCCTCCTGCGCGGGCGATTCCTCCTCCCGCAGATAGGAAAATAAGTCCTCTGCGCTGTGAGCCGTTTCCGAAATCGCAGGATATCCCATCATGGAGGCCGAGCCTTTTACGCCATGCATCGTGCGGAACAGACTGTCCACCTCTGTCTGAGAAATCTCGATTTCCTCCAAAGCCGCCTTCGATTCTATGAAACTGTCAATTTTATCTATATTCTTCCAGGTTTCCTCCAAAAAAATATCCTGAAGGAAATCCGGACTTTGCAAAAACCTCTCCACTTTATCATCCTCTTAATGAATCGTATTAGTTTCAGTATATCCCGAAACGCAAAATTTTTCCAGATGAAAATGCGATATTTTTCAAAAAGATACGAAAAAATATTACAGCTTCGGATTTGATGGGGAAAATATTGTAAGATATTGGAAGAAAACGCCATTTTTGTACAGTAATCTGTACTTTTCCACTTTTTTCAAAATTTTCTCCAAAAATTTTTAATATCATATTTATTCCGTATACATAATCGTGGTATAATGATTTTTATAATACATCTGAGAAAATGATATTGTACTGGAAAATAACGGCCCCGCCACAGGGGTTTTGACAATGGCATTCCGCTCTTTTGCAGAAAGGATGGATGGTATGAAAACACTGGGAATTATTGCGGAATATAACCCCTTCCATAAGGGGCATGCTTATATGATTGAAGAAGCCAAAAAGAAAAGCGGCGCAGAGCGCGTCATTGCTGTCATGAGCGGCAGTTTCGTACAGCGTGGCGAACCGGCAGCATTTGACAAATGGACGCGCGCGCAGGCTGCCCTTTTGAACGGCGTAGATATGGTGCTGGAATTACCCGTACTGTTTGCCGCCTCAAGCGCGGAAACATTTGCGCGGGGCGGTGTGCGTGTTCTGCACGAATCCGGCCTTGTGGATACCCTCTGCTTCGGCTCCGAAAGCGGCGACCTGACCGCCATGCAGGAGGCGGCAAAGCTGATGGACAATGAAACGGAAGAATTTCAGCGGCTTCTGAAAGAATTTCTGGACGAAGGCCTTTCCTATCCTGCCGCCCGCGCAAAAGCATTGGAAACCGTTTCACACGTCAGCAGTGAAATTCTTTCCCGTCCGAACCATATTTTGGGGCTGGAATATCTGAAAGCTCTGGAACATTTCCACAGCGCAATGGAGCCCATGACAATCAAGCGCGAAGGCGATTACGCCAGCCTTTCTCTGGCTGAGCCGTCTGGGTTTGCTTCAGCGGCAGCAGTCCGCCGCGCGCTTCAGGAAAGCCAGACGGAAGAGGCCTTCCTGCATCTGCCCGAAAATACGCACGAACTTTACCGCGGCGCATTGGAAAGCGGCGCCGCACCCGTTTCGTGGGACGGACTTGCTCTTGCCCTGCATTACCGTCTGCGTATGATGTCAGCAGAGGAAATACGGGATATCTCCGAGGTTACGGAGGGGCTGGAAAACCGTATTCTGCATTCCATTGACACCTGCTACGACCTGCCGGACGTCATTGAGTTTATTAAAACCAAACGCTATACCCGCACAAAAATACAGCGTATTCTGCTACATATCCTTCTGGATATCAAAGCGCGCGAAGTATCCTATTTTCAGGAAAAACGCCACCTGCCGTATATCAGGGTACTGGGTTTCCGCAAAGAACAGGCGGATATATTGGGGGATTTGACAGAAAGTGCGAAATGCCCTGTTTTAACGAACCTCAAAAAAGCCCCCGAAATTCTTGATGAGGACGGCCTGCACCTGCTCGCGCTGGAAAAAACAGCAACAGACCTGCATACGCTGGCGTATCCCAGCCCCGCATCGCGCGGGCCCAACCGGGATTTTACCGCACCTCTGGCTATCATATAACATAAAATTAACATAAAATGCAAAACCCCTGCCGGTATTTCCCTTCCCTGCAGGGGTTTTCTGCAAAAAAACGCAGGTCTGTGTTAACGTTCTTAATAAGCAAAGCGGGGACTATATAGACCTTCTCCTAGGCTGTCAAAAACCTATATTCAAACCGTGGAAGGGTTCGGGAAACGGAGCGTTTCCCGACTGGAATCCGCAGAGCGGTCGGCAAAGCCGACGGCTGGCCAACAGCGGCTCCGCCGCTATACAGCAGGACGGGCTTTGCCTGCGGAAGTTTGCTCCGCAAACCGGATATAAGCCGCCGCTTGCGGTTCCGCACGAGGAAAAGGGCGAGTTTCAAGGCTTTCTGCGTTTTTTCAGAAAGGCGATGGAACGAGTCCCTTTATACCAACAGTTTCTCAAAAAAGGCTTCGTATAGCGGGCATAGCCCGCTGTTGCCGCAGCCGCAGAGCGGCTACACAGAAGGCGTAGCCTGAGCCTTTTTTGACGCGCAAAGCGGGGGCTATACAGCCCCCGCCCATAATCAGCTTACGCTTCTTTCTTCTTGTTGTACTCTTCCAGCTCGATGATAGCCGCTTTAATCATTGCAGGCGTAATATCATAAGGAACATAGTCCATATCATATTTCTTAACCGCCTCTTCCAGAACAGGGTCAAGCTCATCTACTGTAACCTCGATGTCAGCCAGCTTTGTGGGCAGTTCCATGCCTTTGTAGAAATCATAGAATCTGTCCAGCTTGTCATACTGCTTATCCAGTGTCAGCAGAACCAGCGTGCCGTAGGAAACGACTTCACCATGGCGGTGTCTTTCCTCAATCTGAGGCAGCATCGTCATGCTGTTAAACAGTGCGTGTGCAAGGTTTGTGTTGTACTTGTGAGAGTCAACCATGTTGGAAACCATGCCTGTATTGATGAAGATATCCAGCGCAACCATTTCAATTGCTTTGGACGCGCGGTTGTTTTTGCAGTCTTCCATCGCCTGAATACCATACTGCAGCAGAGGCTCTGTGCAGCAGCCGCTCAGCGCAACGCCAGCCTGCTCGGACAGTGTCAGTTCGTCCTCTTTGCCCCTTGCGGAGAATTTAACTTCCACTTCTTTGCTCATGCCGTCACCGATACCAGCCCACAGGAACTGCGCAGGAGCTTCCGCAATAACCTTTGTGGAAATAAAGATGTGTACGGGCGGTCTGTCCACGCGGAAATGTTCGCGGAACACATGGTTCGGATGGTAATAGATGCCCAGAGCGGAGTTACAAGCGCATGTAGAAGCGATGGTAGGGAATGTGAAGTAAGGCTTTTTCAGGTTGTGCGCAACCAGTTTGCCTGTATCAATCGCCTTGCCGCCGCCCAGACAGAAAATCATGTCCGCATTTTTCACTGCATCCTGCTGCTGCAGTTCTTCCGCATACTCAAATGCAGCTTCGCCGGGGTACACGATATATTCAATGTTGATTTTTGTGCCGTTTATTGCTTCGTCAAGGTATTTCTTTGTCGCGTTAATGGAAATTTCATCGCTGATAACGACTGCTTTTGTGCCGTAAGGGCTGCAAACCGTTTCAATTTCCTTGTAAGCGTCTTCGCCTGCGCTGTAGCCCGGGAAAAATACAGAATAGTTGTCCATTTTAATTTCCTCCTTATAGTTTATGCTTCTTTTTTGATTAGCTTTTCTCTCTTATACCTAAAAAATACAAAATATAATCAGTTCGTAGCCTTGCCAGCTTTATATTTCCGGATAGCATCTGCCAGCTTAGGCAGGATAACCTTTACATCACCAACAACGCCCAAATCGGAAACCTCGAAAATAGGTGCTGTTTCATTCTTGTTGATAGCAATAACCAGTTCGGAATTTTCCATACCGGCAACGTGCTGAATCGCGCCGGAGATACCGCAGGCCATGTACAGGTCAGGACGTACTGTCTTACCTGTCT
>CAMQRG010000105.1 GCA_947036475.1 uncultured Clostridia bacterium | reverse complement strand
CCGTCCACAGACATCATATCCAGCGCGTTTTTCATATCCTTTGCCTCGACAGTTGCCGTATACTGCGGCGTAACAGACTGTATTAACCTGTCTGTATCCAGAAAAGTGACGTCCCAGAACGTTTCGAGTGATACCATCATGCCTTTTTTCATGAATACTACGCGGTTCTGTATTGAGCCCATGCTGTATTCGTCCTCATTTGAGGACATTGCCGCAAGCTTCAAAAACTGTTTTCCGGGCAGGAGGAACTGCTTTTCCTCCCCTGCGTCCGCGTCCTGCTTTGTCAGCATCACGCATGAGCCGTTGCTTGCCGCCGCCTGTATCCTGTTTTTATGTGTACGCAGGCAGATACAGCCCAGTGCCCTGTTCGCGCTGTCCTCATTTACAGCAAAGGCAGTCTTCGCCGCCATGCCGGGGATACCGGAGATTTTGACGGTATCCTCCGGAAAGGGCATATCCGGTCTGGGATAATGCTTCGCACTGAGGAACATGATATTGTAAGCAGACTTCTGCGACCTGATTCTGACCATGTTCTTTTTATAATCTGCCCAGAACCTGACGACATCGCCGGGCGCGTGGGAGATGATGTCAAACAGCAGCCTTGCGTTTATCACGATGCGCCCGCTTTCTATCACTTCCGCTGGCCCTTTCAGGAAAACAGACATGGACAGGTCTGTCGCAATCATGGAAACCTCCTGCTCAGACCTGCTGCATTCCAGACAGACACCGCGGAGCATCTCCGCAGGCAGGCTGTCACTGGCCACTTTTTTCACTTTTTCCGCCATTTCTGCCAAAACACTTTTCTCCATATCAAATTTCATTCTTCATGCCTCCTTCCAAGACCTTGGGGCGCTGCCCCAATACCCCGCAAGGGGGAACTTCCCCCTTGACCCCGGATTGCCATCGCATTCCATGCGATGGAGGATATAAAAAGTTTATATCTTTCGGAAAACGTAGTTTTCCGCTATAAAGTTTGGAATCCAACCCTTTTCAAAGGGTTGGCGGGGAAGTGGGGCAGAGCCCCACGGTCTTTTTTTACGCTGATAAAGTATCCAAAAAATCAAAAAGGGAAATCTGGTTTTCGAGTGCGGCCGCTTTTTTCTTCCCTGGCTTCGGGTTCACAGCGTGGACAGACACGTCTAAAACTACCGTCCTGCCCGCTGCCGCCGTATTGTGTCCACATTCTGTTTTTTCTGACGCCGCAGGCTTTGCCGGAACGCTTTCCGTTGCTGGTTCCTCAATGATGGTTTCCAGCAGGGACGCTTCGCCTTCGATGACTTCCGCCGCAGCTTCTTCCTTCGGCTTCAAAAATGCCATCTTTTTGAACACATCTCCGATATCCTCTGTTCCATTCTTCAGCCCAAGCGTCAGCTCCTGTGCCAGAAGCGTTGTCAGGTCCTGGCATTCGCTCATTGCCGCAAGCCCTTCGTCTGTCAGATTGCCTTCTATCACGCCCGCGACTGCCAGCTTTGACGCCATCAGGCGTATCGCGCGGTGCTGCATCACATTTTTGAAATACAGGAAATAAACCTCTATCCTTGGAGCTTTCTGGTTGATGCGCCACGAACGGCGCGAGGACTGCCGGAGTGTGAAAAGCTTATAGCTGATGTTATAATAAATGAGCGTTGTGAAATCGTTCAGGTCGAGCCCCGTTTCCAGAAGCTGGGGGTTCGTAATCAGCACATGCACGCCATTTTTGACCTGCTTTTCGATCCATTCCTCCCGTTTTGCCGTAGGTACGGTGGAGCGCAGGACGCAGGCGGAAATGTCATGTTCCCGGAACAGCTTTTCCAGCCGTTCCTGCGTATCAATGCGTACCCAGCTCGTGTAGATTACGACGCGTTCATGCCGCGCAATCTTTTCCGTCACCTTTGCTAGGAGCCAGACGTCCTTTGCATTCAGCGTATCCGGCGTGCCCGTATCCTTTGGCTGCACCAGCGGTGTTTCGGAGATGGGGTCAAGCACCGGTTCCATATCGTAGGGCTGGTCAGGATAGACCGTCAGCAGGCTCATAAATGCCGACATGACTTTTATAGCAATATCCCGCTGTCGTTTCATTACGTCCGTAAATTTTTCCTCGATGCGCTGATATTCCGTCATTACATCTTCCGGCAGCTGAAGCTCCACAGGGATTTCCTCATATTCCGGAAGCTGCTTTCCCATGTCGTTCAGGGAAAGGAATACCGCCTGATTCATAAGGAAGCGTGAATAGACCAGCGGTGAAACGCCTGGAACCTGCTTCTCCCGCAGCTTGCGCTTTTCTGTCCGTCGGTTGGCGTTGTAGCCTTCCTCAGTAAGCTCGAATGCCGTTTCCGTAACGCCATATTCCCGGTTGAAATCGGCCGGAACAGAGTACCGCTTTCCGTCCGTCTGCATCAGGCGCGGGGAAACGCGGTAGAGCAGGTAAAAGATACCCTGCGAATACCCGTTGATAAGCGTCCCTGTCAGCCCGACCGCGCGTTTCGCACAGCCCAGCAGGTCGTTCATGGCGTCGCCCTGGCCGCTGTTGTTGTTGTAATCCTGCAATTCGTCGATAATCAGCCCGTCTATTTTCCCACGCATTTTTTTACTGACATACATGGAGAGGGAGCACTCCGGTCTTGCACCGGCAGGCCTGACAACCATGTCAGGATTATCTACAAGTGCTTTCACGTCATAGTATTCTTTCGGGAACACAGGAGCTTTATTGCTTCGCTCACTTTTTTTCTTGATTTTACTGTCGATAGAGTCCAAATGCTGCCGCGCCATCGTCCGGTAGACAAAGCCGGTATTCGATATTTTTACCCACTGGCTCTGCCGTTCCGTTTCCAGTACAGTCCAAAGCAGGCTGCCGCAGTTTTCACATTTGCGGTTCTTCTTGTTTTCCCTCCGGAAAAAGAACTGGTCTGCCTCAGTCTGGCATTTGATTCCTCCATTAAAAACATTCATCATGATGCGCTCACCGCAGTCAGGGCATATAAAGGCGCGTTTCCGTCTGCTATACGTTACGGCAGGGCGGCGCATATAACCGTCGCGTGCCTTTTCCTTCGTCATAACAACGTAGCAGCTGCGGCTGCCTTTCTGGAACAGGTTATATGCCTTTTCCAGTTCCCCGGCCGTTTTTACCTGCACCGCAAAAGAATCCGGCACCGTTTCTTCAATCTCCCGCAGCCATTTCTTAGGCAGATGGGCAGGGCAGAGCACGATGTTGAAATGCCTGCCGCCTTTTCGTGAATGGTACGCGTGCAGCGATGTAAGGCCGATTTTCGTCTTGCCTGTACCGCATTCCGCAATGCAAAGGGCGGTCTTGTTCTTCCGCAGGCTTCTCATAATGGCCTCCGATACGGCAAGCTGTGCGTCATACAGGCTGTATCCCGCCTGTTTTTGGATATGGGCGTTGACTGCCATGACTTCCCTGGAAATCTGTTCTTTGGAAGGGTCAAACAGGGGCGTGAACTGCCCCTGTATCTTGTCTGCAATGCTTGTGCCGAACCGGTTCAGGTAAGAAGATACGGACAGCACGTCTGCAAAGGCGTCCTTCTCCGTACATTCGCCCGGAATGGCAATCCGCCCTGTTTCCAGCCCATGTTCCACAAATTTGATAATGTTCCGCTCACCCGTGGACAAAAACAGTTTCCATACGTCAAACTGTGCGCTGGAAGAAAACATGTCCAGTTTCGTCAAATAGTTTAGCTCCTTCAGCCCGCGAAGGATATATTCCCGAAATTCCGGTATCAGCGGGACAGAAATTGTGGCGTCAAGCTCTTCAAACAGCCGCTCATCGCTGTCTTTTTCACAGTAAATGTATACTGCCCGCCAGAGCTCTTTTTTTGTGCCGGCTTTTTCCTTTTTGCTGTTTTCCGCCTGCTGTAATTCGTTTTCCAGTACCAGTGTGGCTTCCATGTACAGCCCGTCGTTTGTGAAAAACTTCCGGTATCGTCTGGCAAGTCCCTGGAAATAGAACGGGCTGCCGTTATAACTCAGACAGACCTGGCCGCCGCCGTATATCGCGTCCGCCATGGCGCGCACCTGCTCAGGATAGCCGCCAAAACGCACTGCGGCAAGCAGCCGCCTGCCGTTTTCATCGTCATACGCCAGCGTATCGGCGTATACCGACAGGTGGATGGCCTTGTCAATGTCCTTGTAGGTCAGTTCCCAGAGTTGGGGAATATCGTTCTGCTCACTCATGCCCATTCCTCCAATCTTCCCAGTTTCATCATCAACAGGCGGTACCGTTCCGGCGGGAGGTTATACACCCCGCTGGCCGTATAAATCTGCGGGGAATAAAAACGTTTCCGATATTTCTCCATCAAGTTTTCCGGCAGGGAGGTGAAATCCTCCAACCCCAGCCCGCAGAGGAAGAACGTGCCGAATATGTAACATTCCTCGTCTATTTTCCGGTTGAAAGGCATTTGGAGCGAAATCCCCTCGTCGTTGCATACCACGCCAGCCTTGTCGCGGAATGGGTAGAGTGCCTGTATCCTGCCGCCGACAATCTTCTGCATTTCCTTCAATGTGCCTTCGATTTCCTTTTCATAAGGGTGTTTTCCGGGTTCTACAACTAAAATTTTCATGTACATTCTCCTTTCGGTGCTCTTGTTTTTTTGTTATACATTTTCAGTAAAATCCAAAACTTTATGATTTTAGAATGTTTTTGGATTCCAATGTTTATTATGTCATTCCTCAGTGCCATATCAGGTATATCCCGCCCAAATCCTGCACGCGGTCATAGATTTGGTTGAATATGCCCCAGTTTCTTTCGCCGGTATTCCACCGCCGGATAAGCCACAGCATCTCACTGTCATTTGTGGGGATACAAAAGTCATACTGGTAGTTATAAACCAGGCCGCCATCATAGCGAACCATCGGGGATTTCTCACCTGACGCTACCATTTCTTTCTCCTCTGCGTGAAAGCCGACCCTGCCCAGCCATGTTTCCTGGTTCAGTGTGCTGAAAGCTGTGATTTCTGCCCTGTTCTGGTCGTTCAGGCGCATTCGCTGCTCCATTCTTTCGTAGTTGTTCATTTCCTTTTGCTGCTCCATGTTTTCCTCCTTGTAAATTTTGTATTTTTCCTGGTACGCTTCTTTTGACCTCCTCCTTTGGGGCATAAAAAAACCGTAAATCCTTATTTCATCCAATTAGAAAAAGAATTTACGGTTTCAGAGCTTGTTTCATATCTCAATGTATGCGGATTGGCGAGCAGATTTTTCACTGATTCAGACGTGAAGCCGAAGGAATACCGCGTGGTATTTCAAGGCTGAACAACGCAAAGCATTGGAAAATCTGCCGGCAAGGCGTATGCAGGGCGGTATGAAACATGCTCTTATATAAGTTTGTGTTTGTGTCAGGTATACAGCCTGATAATTCCTTTACCTGTTTTCGGATAAATCCGAAAAACTTTTACTCTGACCTGAAATACTCTGACCTAACCTTACATGCCTATTGTAACATAGCGGAAAGCCGTTTTACAGTTGCAGTTTTGCAAGGGACAGGGCAATGGTCCATTTCCGCCCATATCCAGCACTTTTATCTGCTCCGCATCTTCCAGCTGCTTTGCAATCCCATGTGCAGGAGATTTCAGGGGCGGGTACCAGATACAAAAATCCGACTGCCTCAGAATCGTGTTAATTTTTTCGGCCTGCCTGTGGTGTCCGTAACCTGTGGAATCCTCGATTTTGGTATCAACAAACAGGGAAATCTTGATTTCAGGGAATTTTTCAGCCAGTTTTTCCAATATGTACATATATCCGGAATGGCAGTATTCCAACAGGATTTTGAATCGCGCTACATGATATGTCCTGAACAGGAATAAAATAGCCTGTTCAAATAAACAGAGGCTGTTGTAATCGGCTTCGCCTATCGCTAATATGCAGCAAACAACAGGCTGGTGCGGGGTACGCCGGAATGTTTCCAGAACGCCTAAGATGCTGTCCCGTTGTAATCGTATACAGGCGTGTACTGCATCGGAATGGGCGGTTTTGATTGAAGTGCCGCAGGCTGCTGCAATCTCTTTCCATGACTGTCGCGCCAGCTGCATTGTGATAACAGTTTTTTGCCGCTCCGGCAGGAACTGGATATTTTTTCGGATTTCCTCTGTCGTTTCAGGGTTTGTTATGTCAGTCATTGCAATGCCCCTGTTCCCTGCATACCTGTGCTGCATATGGGCTGAATCAAAAAATACCGGGTAAACATAGCTGATGATATGCATGGAACGCCGGATTGTCCAGCGTTCCAGTTGTCTGCCTGATAAGGTCATATCCCGCCTGCTTTCAGTGACAACGCCCGGCGGCGGCGAAATAACCTTGTCTGCGATATAGAGGGGAAACTCTATTTTGTTTTGTTTCAGATTGGAAACAAGGTACTCCCTGCTTTCACTTCTGGCAACAATCACTATGGCGATATTTTTCTGCGGAAAACGCTGTTTTGCCTCAAGCACAGCGGCAACGCACAGGGCATAAAAATATCCGGTACTGCAAAATTGAAACTCCACTGTGTCGTCCAGTTCTGCAATGTTGAAAACCGCCTCTGTGAGCTTTTCGTAAATATCCTCATCATATATATCCTTGTGTCCTAAAAATGAACAGATAATCAAAGTTTAGCCCTCCATATCGTTTTTCACATGCTGCACTGCGGACATGATGTCAAAAAGGGTAATATTGTTCAGCAATTTATGCAGTTCTGGGCTTTTATGGCTCATCATATTTTCCGTACGCCCCACCAGATAATCGACACTGACATTGAAAAAATCGGCAATCCTGCACAGGTCAGAAATAGAAGGCTCATTCCTTCCGGATTCATAATTTGCAACAGCCGTATATCCGTAATTAAGCTGTTTTGCAAGCTGTTTCTGGCTGATTTTGCGGCCTGTCCTGAGTCTTTTCAGACGTTCCGAAAAAATAGATATAGCATTCATCTCCTTAAATAATAAATTTACCTTCAAATTTCTAATTCCACATATTTAACTACTATTATACACATAAATAGAACTAATTCAATAGCAAAAATAGATTGAATGCTATTGATTTCTCTGTCTCTTATACACATCTCCGAGCCCACGAGACGCTAC
>CAMQRG010000104.1 GCA_947036475.1 uncultured Clostridia bacterium | reverse complement strand
TTGTTTTCCGAGAGCAGCGAAATGCTGGCGCGCTGGGAAATCCCGACGCGCAAGGGCAGCTCGCCGGACGGGCTTCTGCGGGACGTAAAAGCGGCCCTGGAAGGCTGCATTGCAGAACGCGGCATTAACCGGACAGACGTGCTGGGCGCAGGCATCACTGCACCCGGTCCCGTAACGGAGGACGGTATCCTGCATGGTACGGTCAATATTGGCTGGGGCGATATCGCGCTTGGCGAGGAAGCGGAGAAAATATTGCAGCTGGGAACGGTCCGCATCGGCAATGACGCGCGCGTCGCAGCCCTCGGCGAATATGCATACGGTGCGGGCAAAGGCTCGAAAAGCATGCTGATGGTGACGCTGGGGACAGGCGTCGGCGGCGGCGTAATACAGGACGGGCATATCCTCACCGGATTTCATGGCGTTGCCGGAGAAATCGGGCATATGACCGTTGACCCTTACGAAACGCTCTCCTGCTCCTGCGGCAAAAAGGGCTGTCTGGAGCAGTACGCGTCCGCGACGGGCATGGTGCGTGTCGCAAAGAAATTCCTGGCGGACTGGGAGGGCGAAACCCTTCTGCGGCAGTGTGAGATTACTGCCAAAGCCCTTTGGGACTGTGCAAAAGCGGGCGACCGCGCGGCAAACGAAATTACTGATTTCGTCTGCCACAGGCTCGGCATTGCTCTGGCAAACGCCGCGTATCTTGTAGATACGGAACTGTTCGTAATCGGCGGCGGCGTTTCAGCAGCAGGCGATTTCCTGCTGGAAAAAACGGAACGTGTCTACCGCGCGAACGTGTTCCCGCACAGCAGGGATAAAAAATTCGTACTCGCGAAGCTCGGCAACGATGCCGGAATACAGGGCGCAGCCGCGCTCCTGCTTGAGCCCTGAACGCACTGCCATGCGAAGCGTAAAAAAGTGCTGAAAACGGCTGCCGTTTTTTGTGAAAAAGGGCTAAATCTATAAAACATGGAAAAAAAGTATGCGAAAAAAGAGGATTGGACATACTTTTATAGAATTAGAGAATAGAAAGAAGGATTCTGAAAGATTTAAAGAATTTCTTAGCGTTACAGAAAACTTATGAAAAGTATATCACCAGATGATAAGGGGGAGATTACAATGGTTAAAATTCTCGCAGGCGAAAAAGGCGAAGGTAAAACAAAAAAAATGATTGCAATGGCAAATGAGGCTGGAAAGACGGCAAATGGCAGCATCGTATTTGTGGACGATGACAACAGCCATATGTACGATCTGCATTACAGCGTACGTTTCGTGGACACACCGGAATTTATTATGCAGGATCCTCAGGTTTTCAGAGGCTTCGTGTGTGGTATACTTTCTCAGAATAGCGACATTGAAACAATTTATATCGACGGCCTGAACCATATCGTAGATAAAATCAGCGATACGGATTTTGTAGAGTTTATTCAGGCTCTGGATAAAACTTCCGCAGAAGCGAAGATGGACATGGTTATGATTATCAGCCGCAAGGCAGAACTTCTTCCTCAGGAGCTTTCCCAGTATATCATTACCGTTTAATGACGCAAAGCAAAAACAGGGACAACCATAAAGGCGGTTTTCCCTGTTTTTTTACGCGTTATTTCCGGCAGACAGGCGCACAGACTTCCGTCACCCATTCATCGGGATTCTGTGTGTCATGCGGACCGACATGGTAAATGTTGAACATCGCTCCCGCAAAAACGCACCCTTCCTCACGCATCCAGGCGGCAAGCGTTTCCGAAACCTCGCTGATTTTGCTGTAATCCCCTTCAAACGTAACGGAAACATAGTCCAGTTCTGGCAGTTCGCGAAACACTACGTGTTCTGTTGACGGGTAAATCCTGTCTGTAATCATCTGAATCTCCACATCTGGATTATTCTCCACATAAGCCTCATCATGCATAATTGCCATACAGTTTCTGGACGGCGCAGCCGGCAGATTCAGCGGTGCGGTTTCCTGCATCATGATGTGCCACAGGCGTCCTTCGTGTGCATACGTTGGAATGACCTGACGCACGCAGGCGGCACAGCGGCGCGGCAATGTTTTTTGTTTTACCTCATACTTCATATTCCATTCATCCTTTCCGATTCTCTCCAGTGCATTTTCCAAAAGACGCTGTTTCTGCCGCAAAATTTCCGTTTCCTTCGCAAGCGTTTCCCTCTGCCGGAGAAGATACGGCCGCAGCCGTTCGCCGTCCTCGAAAAAAGCAAGTATTCCGACAATTTCCACCAGCGGAAACCCCATTGCTTTCAGCATGCTGATTTTTCTTGCATCAGACAGCTGCGCTTCCCCATAATAACGATATCCAGTGAAAGGGTCTGTGCTTTCCGGAATCAGCAGACCCAGTTCATCATAATGTCGGAGCATACGGATACTGATTTGCGACAGCCTTGAAAAATCACCGATTTTCAGCATTATTTTCACCTCACATGTATATACAAATGCGTTTTCCTGAGCTCTTTTTTATCATAAAGGATACCATACTGTGAGAGTCAAGCAGAAAAATAAAAAACGGTCTGAAAATTAAATTCCAAACCGTTTTTCTGTCATCTTGCTTATGTTTCCGCCGCAGGGATTATTCTTCCCCGTCGCCTTCCCATTCCGCTCGGGTAATCAGAACCCTTCTCGGCTTACTGCCTTCCTCCGGCCCTACAATGCCCCGCCGTTCCAAATCGTCCATCAGCCGCGCCGCGCGGTTATAGCCGATGCGGAACTGTCTTTGCAGCATAGACACAGAGGCCTTTTCCTTCTCCAGAACAAGTTCCACAGCCGCCTCGAAAAATTCATCTGCCTCGCCGTCATCACCGCCGACTTTGCCGGTTGTCGTAATCTGGTCGATGGTCTGCTGGTCATAATTCGGCCGTCCGCTTTTCCGCAGGAAATCTACGATATCCTCTACTTCTCTGTCCGTCACAAACGCGCCCTGCAAACGCGCAGGCTTGCTCTGTCCGGAAGGATAAAACAGCATATCGCCCTTGCCTAAGAGCTTTTCCGCGCCGACTGTATCCAATATCGTTCGGGAATCAATGCCGGAAGAAACCGCGAACGCCAGCCGCGAAGGAATATTTGCCTTGATTACACCCGTAATAACGTCCACAGAGGGCCGCTGCGTCGCAATGATGAGGTGCATACCCGCCGCACGTGCCATCTGTGCCAGACGGCAAATTGCGTCCTCCACCTCTCCGGGTGCCGCCATCATCAGGTCGGCAAGCTCGTCTATGATAATGACAATCTGGGACATTTTCCCTTTCGGGTCGCCCTTTTCTTCCATCATGGCGTTGAAACCCTTGATATCGCGCACGCCGTTCGCCGCAAAATCATTATACCGCTGGAGCATTTCCCGCACCGCCCAGTTCAGCGCGGCAGACGCTTTTTTCGGGTCTGTTACAACGGGAATCAGGAGATGCGGAATCCCGTTATATACGCTCAGTTCCACAACCTTCGGGTCAACCAGAAGGAGTTTTACCTCGTCCGGCTTGGCCTTGTAAAGTATGCTTGTAATCAGTGTGTTGATACAGACGCTTTTGCCGCTGCCGGTTGCCCCTGCAATCAGCAGATGCGGCATTTTGGCAATATCCGTAACAACAGGGTTTCCTGCAATATCCTCGCCCAGCGCAAACGCCAGCCGTGAAGAATGCTCCTTGAATGCCTCGCTTTCCAGAACTGTCCGCAGATATACAGACTGTGTTTCCTTATTCGGCACCTCAATGCCGACAGCCGCTTTGCCCGGTATCGGCGCCTCAATACGAATGCCGCTTGCCGCAAGGTTCAGCGCAATATCATCTGCAAGGTTTACAATTTTGCTGACCTTCACGCCCTGACTCGGCGAGAGTTCATAGCGCGTAACCGTCGGTCCTTTGTTAATCTGAATGACTTTTGCCTCCACGCCAAAGCTCTTCAGCGTTGTTTCCAGCTTTTTGGCATTGGCAAGCAGTTCCGCCTTAGAATCCCCGCCGCCGTTCTGCGGGTCCTCCCCCAGAAGCTGTATGGGCGGGAAAATATACGGTTTTTCCGGCTCAGGTTCCGGCACTGGCTCTGGTTCGGGCCTGTTCTGCTCCTTCGGCTCAGGCTTCGTCAAAGCCCCCTCCGGCATCTTTTCCTCAGGAATTTCCTCCTCTGGTATCTGCTCCTCCGGTATCGCCTCAAAAGAAATTGCCTCTGTGGGCGGCTCGTCCTCCTCAAAAGGCTCGTCCTCGATTTCAAATGAAAGTGGCAGTTCTCCACCGTCCTCCGTTTCTTCCGCAAAAATATGCTCCATTACAGCCTCCGGCGTTTCCACATTTACAGCCATATCCGCCCCTGCTGCTGTTTCCTCTGCCAGCCCCGTCGTTTCTTTCTCTGTGAAAGGTTCTCTGTATTCCTCCGGTTCCGGCGCAGAATGTGTATGAATAACGGGTTCTTCTTCCCGCCCAAAATCGTAAATCGGTTCGCGTTTTTTTGCCTCCACCGCAGCAGGCTTTTTCCGGAAAACAGTTTCCCTCACATAAGGCTCGTCCGTTTTCTCAGCACCCTCTTTCAACTCAATATTGAAATCTTCTCGGTGCATAACCTTCCGGCGGCGGACTTCTTCCCGCTTTGCCAGACGCTCTTCTTCCAGCCGTTCCTGCTGACGGATTCGTTCCGCCTTATTTTTAATCTTTTCATTTTTTACACGCTGCCTTGCCTTCCGGTGCGCCATAATATCCCCAATGGCATAAAAAAACGAACGTCCTGTTGCCATAATGACAGAAATGACAAGCAGCGCTGCCAATACGATAACACTCCCCAGCGTATCCAGTATACGGTGCAGGCCGCCGCCCAAAAGGCCGCCCAAAAGACCGCCGTTGCCAAGCGTTCCTTCCTTATAAAGCGCGCCGCAGCGCCGCAAAAAACCCGTTCCTTCCGCAAGGTCAACCGGATTTATAAGTGCTGCCGCCGAAGCCGCCGCCAGCAGGAACAGTATGCCGCCGAAAGCGCGCACCAGCGGGAAGCGACGTTCCTCGTCCGCCAGAAACCATACACAGTAAACAATGGCAAATACCGGCAGGAGCAGGCCGCCAAAGCCCAGCAGTCCTTTCAGAAAACCGCCAAACAACTGCCCCAAAAGTCCCATTTTCTCCGTCCAAAGGCTGACAAGCCCTACGATGGAAACAAGAATCACCAAAATCAGTATCACTTCGTCCAGTATGGAATCGCCAAAGCGCGGCACTTCTGCCATTTTCGTTGTTTCTTTTTTCGGCGCAGCTTTCTGTCCTCCCGCCGCTGTTTTCCCGCCTCCCGTTGAGGGCTTTTGGGCTCTCGTCGAGGCTTTCTGCTCTCCCGTTGAGGCTTTCACGCCTTTTGATGCCGTTTTTTTCACCGCCGGCGTTTTTCCTCCCCTGTTCTGTTCCGCCACTTTTTCCACCTCATTTATCCGAAATTATGTCACCCATTCGATTTCAGGGAAAGCACACAGACCGTCCCCAAAATCAGGGCAAAACCAATCATATCCATCCATGCAAACGGCTCTTTCAGGAACACAAGCGAAATAATGACCGCCGTAATCGGCTCCACCGTTCCCAGAAGGCTGCCCAGAAAAGGGCCCACTATGCTGACCCCTTTCAAAAAGAGAGAATACGCCACCGCTGTGCCAAGTATTGCCACGCCGCCCAGCGCAAGCACCAGCTGCATATCCCAAGCAATTGTGAACCGCCAGGGGCGTACAAAAACCAACATAACTACCCCTGCTACCAGCATTGCAAAGCCCACAACAGCATAAACGCCGTATTCCCTCAGGAGGTTGCCGGACAGCACCGTATACGCCACTGCGCCAACCGCCGATGCCAGGCCAAAGATTAACGCCATCTGTGTCAGTGTCATGCTGTGGATATCTCCATGCGTACTCAAAAGAAACACACCCAGCAGGGCACAAATCATTGCCCCTGTTTCCAGTCTGCGCGGCAGACGTTTTTCCCGCAGGCAGACAATCACCAGTATCATAACCGAGGACAGGGACTGCAAAACCGTTGCCGTACCAGCGTTGGAATACTGCACCGCCGAAAAATATGTAAACTGGCTGACAAGTACGCCGGCCAGCGCGAACAGCACAAGCCGTTTGCGGTTTCTCGGCTTCTGCCAGATATGACACAATGCTTTTTTCTGTATAAAAAGCCCCAGCAAAACCAGAATACTGCCCGCGATTACCAGCCTCATTGTCACCAGCCAGTCAGCAGTAATCCCCTTTGACTGAAACAGATACTGCCCGAAGCAGCCCGAAAGCCCCCAGCAGATTCCTCCGCTTAACGTATACAATATCCCTACGCTTTTCTTCTCCGTAACCTTGTTCTCCTCCATTTTCTCCACCTCTGTATACAATCTGGGAACACAAACGGCGAGCGCGCCTGCTCCCCCGGCAGCTCCTCCGCAAAATTTTCCATTTGCCGTACTAAATAATATACCTTATTCGCGCTGTTTCCTCAACCCTTTTTTACAAAAAAATCCCTCCGGCATTCCGCAGGGGAAGGAGTTCCTCCACCCGCAGAGCCTGAGGGAATTTCATTTTATTTCGTTCAGGACTTTATTTTACTTCATAGCCCTTTGCTTTCAATGCCTGCAACATTTCCTCGCAGTGCGCCTGATTTCTTGTTTCCACAACAACGTCAACCACAACGCTGCTTACCGCAACGCCTTTCGCAATACGGTTATGGCTTACTTCAAAGATGTTTGCGCCTGTTTCCGCAATAACCTGAAGCAGCTGGATCAGCTGGCCCGGTTTATCCGCCATTGTAACGGAAAATTCTTTCAGGCGGCCGTTTTCCTGCAAACCTTTGTCAAGGATTCTGTCCAGAATGTTAATATCAACATTACCGCCTGAAACCACACAGACAACCTTTTTGCCCTTAATGTCTACTTTATTTGTCATAGCCGCCGCTACGGAAACCGCACCCGCGCCTTCAGCTACCATTTTATGTTTTTCAACCAGCATGAGGATTGCGGACGCGATTTCTTCTTCTGTTACGGTCACAACGCCGTCCACATATTTCTGGCACATTGCAAATGTGTTGTCGCCGGGCATTTTAACAGCAATACCATCTGCCATTGTGCTGACTTCTGCCAGTTTTTCAGGCTTGCCTGCCGCCAGAGAGTTTTTCATGGAAGGCGCACCTGCCGCCTGCACGCCGTAAAGCTTGCAGTTGGGGTT
>CAMQRG010000103.1 GCA_947036475.1 uncultured Clostridia bacterium | reverse complement strand
GTATAAAACGAAATGCCCAGCGGCAGAAGAAACCGGAATATTGGCAACTCCCCGCCAACGCCCAGCCGCGCAAACAGCGCGTTCAGGTTATTGCAGACAAAGCCGGAATATTTCAACACAGAAAGTATCCCGAAGTTGAGCAGGAGCGTCGGCACAAGAACAAAGCGCTTTTTTCTCGTAAAAGCGGCTTTCCATGCCTTTTTGCCTTCCTTATCCAATCCTGCTTTTGCTTCCGCAAACGCAGTTTTGTTTTTTGACGCCATGTTTCCCAACGTAACTGCTGCAAGATATGTTGTCAGTGTTGTCGCCAGAAGGTATACAAAATACCGTCCTCCGGCTAAAAAATAAAAAACGTAATTCACGACAAAAAGCGTTACCCATCGGCAACGCTTTGGCGTCAAAAAATAGAGCGCGGCAGAAACCGCCAAAAAAACAACAAATCGGAATGATGTAAATGCCATGACCCGCTCCTGTCCTTCCTAATCAGTCCTCCTGCAATCTGGTAATCAGTGCGCAGATGGCCTCAACGGAGTTAAAGTTTTCGGGGACAATATCGTCTGCACCAATCTCGATATCGTAAGCATCACAAAGTTCACCTACCAGAGAAACGATGTCGAAGGAATCCAGCTCGCCGCTGTCTACCAATTCCTTGTTTTCCTCAAAATCTACGTCCGGTCTCAGTTCTGCCAAAATCTTCATCAATGCTTCTGTGTCCATGTTCCATTTCTCCTTTCTTAAATGACATTGCAAGACCGTGGGACTCTGCCCCACCTCCCCGCAAGGGATTTCATCCCTTGACCCTTCTGCAACCGCACATCCGCGCGGTTGAAAATAAAGTTTGGGGTTAAGCCCTTTTCAAAGGGCTTGTGGGAGTTTGAGGGCAAAGCCCTCAAGGTCTTTTTTCATTCTTTTATCATTACCGGGGCAATCCTGCCGTCCTGCCGAAACCCCAGCTTTTCATACATCCTCAGAGCGGGCGGATTATCTTCCCGCACCCAGAGCTGGAATTTTGCTATGTTTTCCCGCTCCAGAGCCAGCCAGTCCCGCAACAGCCCATCGCCAATGCCCCTGCCTCTTGCAGCGGGCAGTACGGCAATCTGCCGCAGTACAGAAATCTTTTTCTCACGCCCGAAACGCAGAAAGCCCAACAGTTTCCCGTCTTTCCTTACAGCAATCACACGTTTCTCCCACAGGTCTGCCGCAAGCGTTTCCGCATCTGGCAATTCCGAGGTATATGGCTCGAAGCTCTCCGCCAGAAGCATCTGTATCCGCTCCTGTTCGTTTTCCCCGCAGAAAGTGATTTCCCTGCTTTCCTGCCCTGCGTTTTTCGCCGCTAAAAACAGTCGTTTCCGCCGTAAATACCGCCGGAAACCGACAGCCTCCCATTCCTCAAGAGCAGGCGATACCCCAGTCCGTTCCGCCGAAACCTGCTCCAGAATGACAGGCTTTTGCATATCCGGCAGAGATACAGGCTTTGTGTTTCGTTCCAGAAAATAGAGCAAATCAAACTGCCGTTCCTTTTCCGCAAGCAGATACACTCCTCCGGAAAATTCCATACGGAAAACCTTCCCCTGCTTCAAAATGCCTTCCCAGTCCTCCGGCTGTAAAAAGCAATTTGTCCGCCTCTTTTCAGAAATATATCCGGCAATTTCCTCCGCCAGAGCCTTTCTGTCTGTTTTATTTTCCGTTATCTCTATCATAATACTCCTTCAACGCCAGTCTGTCTATCTTTCCATTCAAAGTCATGGGTAATTTTTCCATTTGCCGTATCACATTCGGAAACATATACTTCGGCACTTTGTCCCGCAGACGTTTTAGGATATCCGCCTGTGTACCATCTCCGCAGTAAAACAGCACAATCCTCTGCGTTTTTTCATCATACAGACACACGCCATTTTGTATAAAATCAATAGAATGGACTGCCGTTTCAATTTCGCCCAACTCAATACGGTGTCCCATATGCTTGATTTGGGAATCCTTCCGGGCCAGAAACACGATTTCCCCCCGCTCATTATATTTTGCGATATCCCCCGTTTTATAAATCTTTTCCGGATAATGGGGATTCAGCGGATTCTGAATAAATGCTTCTGCCGTTTTTTCAGGGTTATTGTAATAGCCCAGCGCAAGGCAGCGTCCCCGCACACAAAGCTCCCCGCTTTCCCCTTCCGCCGCCAGTCTGTCGCCATTCAATATAAAAACGTCTGTATTCCGACAGCCATAGCCAATGGGAATTGATTCGTCCGGCGCGATTTCCCTGTCTATAATATAATACGTACAGTCCACCGTCGTTTCTGTCGGGCCATAGATGTTGGCAAACAATGCGTCAGGGTATTTCTCCCGCCAGACCAGGTACTGCTTTGTCGGCATTGCCTCACCGCAGAACATGATTTTTTTCAGATACTGCGGTTTTCTGCCCTCCAGCGCACCCGTATCCGCCACAATGCAGAGTGCGGAAGGCACCCAGTCGATATAATTGATTTGCTTTTCTTCCAGATATTCCAGCAGCTTCACAGGGAAAGAAAACAGCATTTTAGGGATTATCTCCATCTGTGCGCCCGTTTTCAATACCGCATAAATGTCCTTTACAGAAGAATCGAAGTAAAACGGAGCCTGATTACCGATGATTTCCTTTTCCGTAATATCAAAAGCCTCCGTATACCATTCCGTCAGGTTAATGACAGACTGGTGACTGACGACAACGCCTTTCGGCACGCCTGTGGAACCGGAAGTAAACAGGGCATAAAGCGGGTCTGTATCAATAGAACAGCGGCGGATTTCCGCCAGCGCGTCCTCGTCAATCCCGCCTGTCAGAATATCCTCCAACGCAGTCATTTTCCCTTCATAGCCCAACGCCTCCGCGCGCTTACGGCTCTTTTCATCTGTCAGCACAGCCTGCGGCGAAAGCGTCCGCAGTATGGAAAGCGCGCGTTCTTTTGGCATTGCCGCGTCGATGGGAGTATAAAAATTCCCGCTGTATACGCATCCCAGAAACGCCGCTACCGAAATCGGTGTTTTTTCCGTCAGCACCACAACGGGCTGATTTCGCCCGCCGAACCGCAGTAAATAAGACCCTATTTTTTTTGCCGCCGTTTCCAGCTCCGCAAAAGAAATCCTGTCTTCTCCTGTGGAAAAAGCAGTTTTTTCCGGCAGACGCACGGCTGTCTGTTCCAGATATTCCAAAATATTCCGTATCATTGTTTTTCCCTCTGTTCCTTTGGAAAATATTGCGTAGTATCCGCATTTTTTTGAGTATAGCATCTCCGCATGTTCCCGTCAAGCCGCAGAAAAGAAAGAATCTGCGCGCTTTTCGCTCCAAAGCCTTGCCGCAATGCAGCATACCATGCTAAAATAAGCAGAGTTTTAACCGCAGACACATTTTTCAGGTGATACTATGATACTTTGGATTAACGGCGCATTCGGCTCCGGAAAAACACAAACCGCATATGAACTGCACCACAGACTGCCGGATTCCTTTGTCTACGATCCGGAAAATATCGGATATGTTATCCGCAGAAATGTCCCTGAATCTGTCCGTACCGAAAATTTTCAGGATTACCCCATGTGGCGCACCTTCAATTTTGAAATGCTGGATTATATCGCAAAAAATTATTCCGGCAATATAATCGTCCCAATGACCATTACAAGCAGAAAATATTATGACGAAATCATTGGCAGACTTTCCGAAAAATATGATGTGGCACATGTGATTCTGTATGCAGAAAAGGAAACTCTTCTGAAACGGCTTGCTTCAAGGCTGGAAGGGCAGAACTCGTGGGCGGCCTGCCAGATTGACAGATGTATCCGCGCTTTTCAGGAGGACATCACAGAATATAAAATCCACACTGACACGCTGACCATCAGTCAGACTGCCGAGAAAGCTGCCGAAGCCGCAGGGATAGCCCTGCCAAAAGATACGCAGAATGGCCTGCAAAAATTTATCGGCAGAAACATCACGAAGCTGAAACATATCCGGTAGCGTTCTGCCGGTACAATGCAATAAAAACCATAAGGAGGCACAGTATGACAGAATGTATTGTCGTTGGCATCGGCGGATTTATCGGCGCAGTCTGCCGCTACCTGATCGGGCTGATTCCGGTCAGTGAAGGCTGTCCGTTTCCAATAAAAACTTTTTTTATCAATGTTATCGGCTCTTTTGCCATTGGCGTAATTGCCGCACTCGCACTCAAAAACAGTCCGCCCAGTCCCAGACTGGTTTTGTTCTGCAAAGTCGGAATCTGCGGCGGCTTTACGACATTTTCCTCTTTTGCACTGGAAACGGAAAATCTCCTGAAAAGCGGAAACGCCAAAACCGCAATCGCCTATGTCTTGCTGAGCATGGCCGTTGGAACAGCCGCAGTATTCGCCGGAGAAGCCATTGCAAAACAATACTGCGCGTAACCTGATTTTTCAAAGACAATCAACAAATAAAAAAAATCTTAATACACGTCCTTCTTTTTTCTTAAAAATACACTGGTAAGCTGAAAAAAAGAAAGGAGCTGTTTTTATGAAAACCCAACGTAGTTTTACCCTATCCCTTTTTGCCGTTTACATTGCCCTGCTCACATGGATTATACTATTTAAGATGCAGGTTTCCCTTTCGGCACTGCAAATGCCTGCGGCAAAGCTGAACGTCGTTCCTCTTGCGGGGTCCGGTGCGAACGGTTCCGTAAACTGGGATGAGGTTGTGAACAATATTCTGATATTTCTGCCGATGGGAGTATATCTTGCCATGCTACTGCCAGAGCGTTCGTTTCTGCTGAAGCTCCTTCCGGCTTTCCTCATCAGCCTTGCTTATGAAGCGCTTCAGTTCCTATTCCGTATCGGCGTTGCGGACAGCACAGACCTGCTTGGCAATACGCTGGGCGCGGCGGCAGGAATCCTGATTTTTTCCCTGATTTTCAGGCTTTTCGGAGAAAAAGTGCATAAAATAATAACTATTTCCGCGCTGGTATGCACCGTCCTTGCGGGCGCCTTTCTTGCCCTGCTTCTTCTGGCAAATCTTTAACCGCGTAAAAGTCGAAAAATGCTTTACCTCAGCGAAAAAACGGCTTATTATGGAAAGAAACGGATAGAATTATAACGAGTGGCACAGCAAATGAAAGGTGAGAAAACGGAAAATGTATCTCTTGAGTTTAGGCGCAGATATGAATGTAACAGTAAAAATTTTGATGGCATTCTGCGCCAGTATCGGCGTACCTTTTCTGGGCTTTGTATGCGGCCGGTTCTTTTCGGTGTGGTTTCCATTTCGTCTGACTAAAAAATTTTATCTGCCCGTCAAAAGTATCCGCCTCCAAAAGTTCTTGATTGGTGGCGAAACCTTTCACTGGGGGCGCACACAGCCAAAAGACCTGCCCGAAAAATATTACAGGGTTTCCCCCGAAAACCGCAGAAAAATGTGTATCTGGGGGATACTTTTTTATTTCGACTGGTATCTGCTATTCATTCTTTGCATTTTGGTATGGTTCGGCAGGCTGTCTGACAGCATGCGCCCGTTCCTGCTGATTTTGTTTTTCGTTTTGCCGCTGTTATATCTCTTTGAAAGTCTGGATTTCTTAATCGGCGCACACAGGGCAATGAAAGCGGAAAATCTGCAATATACAAGGGGAAACGGCGCTTTAATTGCCATTCTCAGTCTGCTACTTCTGATACTGTTTCAGATTGGACGCTTTTTCATCAGGGCTTCTTTTTAAAACCTTTTTCCAATGATAATCCGCCAAAAACGAAAACAAAAAGAAGCTATGCACACGGGGATGTATCATAGCTTCATAAAATGTATTGGTATCGCGCTGCCCCCGCATGGTTAAAGAGGGGCGCGCGCATCAATACCGCGTTCAAATTACAGTGCAGTATACCATATCCTGAAAAGAAAAACAATCCCTTATGCAAAGCAAATCTGTCATTTTCCGCAGACGGTTCAAAAAAGCCTCTCTTTTCATTATTCTTCTGTCTGGTACACGCGAATGATAGAAGAAATTTCCTTCACCATTGACATGCTCCGAATCACAGTCATGGAATCCATAAATTTATTTTCTGCGACATCATATGTCACAATAACCACTTCCGCCGTATCGCCATGCTTGGCTTTTTGCAGCAGCTTGGAGATGCTGACATTATTGCTGCCAAACAGCCCCGCCAGAGCCGCCAGCGTACCCGCACGGTCCTCCAGCATCATTCGGACATAATAACTGCTTTTCGTTTCTTTCATATCCTTTATGGGAATATTCTTGTAGCAGCTGCAGCCAATCCGCCCATTGCAGTGATACAACATATTCCGCGCTGCGTCCATAATATCACCCACGACTGCGCTGCCTGTCGGCAGGGAGCCTGCGCCGCGTCCATAGAACATTGTATCGTCCACAGCATCACCATGCACAAAAACAGCATTGAACGAATCATTGACTTTTGCAAGCGGGTGATTCTGGGGAATCATTGTCGGATGCACACGTACCTCGATGCCGTCCTCTGCCTGCTTCGCGATACCCAGCAGCTTAATTTCGCAGCCCAGTTCATGCGCGTAACGAATATCCTTCGATGTAATTTGGGAAATACCCTCGGTATAGACGTCCTGGAATGTCACCGGCGTATGGAACGCGATAGATGCCAGTATCGCCAGCTTGCGCCCCGCGTCATGTCCTTCTATATCCGCCGTAGGGTCAGCTTCGGCATAGCCCAGTTCTGTTGCCAGTGCCAGCGCATCGGAAAATTCCATACCTTCCTCTGTCATTTTCGTCAGAATGAAATTCGTTGTGCCATTGATAATGCCCATAACCTCAGTGATATGATTTCCGGCAAGGCACTGTTTCAGCGGGCGAATAATAGGAATACCCCCAGCAACTGCGGCTTCAAACAGCAGGTCGCAGCCATGCGCCTTTGCCTCCTCCAGCAGCACATGCCCATGCACTGCCATCAAGTCCTTATTCGCCGTTACAACATGCTTGCCCTTCGCCAACGCTTCGCGGATATATGTAAATGCAGGTTCGATGCCGCCCATTACTTCCACCACAATATCAATGCTTTCGTCCGCAAGAATGGCCTGCCAGTCATCTGTCAGCTTTTCCGCCGGTATCCTGTCTGCATATTTCGCCTTATTCCGTACCAAAACTTTTGCAATTTCAAGTTCTGCACCAATTTTGTCCGGCATTTCTGCTTTCTGCTGCTCAAT
>CAMQRG010000102.1 GCA_947036475.1 uncultured Clostridia bacterium | reverse complement strand
CCTTTTCACGAAATACGCGGTTCCTGCTGTTTTCGCTGCGCCCCATAATGAAATATGCCACCGCCGCCTTTGTACCGTCCGGCGTTTTGCCGATGACAATGCCGCGCCCCACATACGGGTCCTTCACCAGCTCTTTCATGCTGTTGATTTTATAAATATCCATAATCAGTTTCCTTTCTGCAAGCCTTTTGCCACCAGCTCCGCCGCTTTCGGCAGAAGTATCCATTCTGCCTGTTCCATCACTCTCCGCTGAAGAATCTCCGGCGTATCACCCTCCAGAACTTCCACAGCTTTCTGTAACAGTATCTCCCCGCCGTCAGGGATTTCATTCACATAATGCACCGTTGCTCCGGTGATTTTCACGCCGTATTCCAATGCCGCTTCATGCACATGCAGTCCATAGTAACCCTTTCCGCAGAAAGATGGAATCAGCGCGGGATGTACGTTGATGATTCGTTTCGGGTAAGCCGAAGTGAAATTTTCGCTCAGAATGGACATGAAACCAGCCAGAACAATCATTTCCACGCCGTTTTCCCGCAGAATCTCCTTCATTTTTTCCTCATACGCAAGCTGGCTGGGGAAGTCCTTCCGCTTTACCACAGCAGAGGGAATCCCGTTTTCCGCCGCGCGGGTCAGAGCATATGCCGTTTCATTGCTGGAGAGCACAAGCACAATTTCCCCGCTGGGTATTTCCCCACGCTTTGCCGCGTCAATCAGTGCCTGCAAATTTGTGCCGCCGCCGGAAACAAACACCGCTATTTTTGTTTTCAGCATAAAACCACGCCTTCCTCGGAAGAGATGATTTCGCCCATGATGTACGCGTCTTCGCCATTTGCTTTGAGGATTTCCAGAGCCTTTTCTGCGTCCTCTTTCGCAACCACAACGCTCATGCCTACACCCATATTAAACGTATTGAACATATCTCTTTCTGGAATGTTTCCTTTTTCCGCAATCATGCTGAATACGGGAGGAATCCGCAGAGAATCCTTCGCAATCTTCGCGCCAAAGCCTTTCGGAATGCTTCTGGGAATATTTTCGTAAAAGCCACCGCCTGTGATATGGGAAACCGCTTTTACCTTCACCTGCTCAAACAGTGCAAGCATCGGCTTTACATAAATCTTTGTCGGTGCAAGAAGGGTTTCCCCGAGGGATTTGCCGCTCAGCTCCGCAAGGGGCGTTTTCATATCGGCATGCTCCACATCGAACACCCGACGCACCAGAGAAAATCCATTGGAATGTACGCCGCTGGAAGGCAGCGCGATTACAACGTCACCCTCCTGTATCGTTTTGTTGTCCAGAATTTTATCTTTATCCACAACGCCTACGGCAAAGCCCGCAAGGTCATATTCATCTTCCGGATAAAAACCTGGCATTTCCGCCGTTTCCCCGCCGATAAGCGCCGCGCCGGACTGCACGCAGCCCTCTGCCACGCCGGAAACGATAGCCGCAACCTTTTCCGGGAAGTTTTTGCCCACTGCAATGTAATCAAGGAAAAACAAGGGTTTCGCGCCGCAGCAGATAATATCATTCACACACATTGCCACGCAGTCAATGCCTACGGTGTCATGCTTGTCCATCAGGAAAGCCAGTTTCAGTTTTGTTCCCACGCCGTCTGTGCCGCTGACCAGAACAGGCTTTGTGATTCCTGTCATATCCAGTTCAAACAGACCGCCGAACCCGCCAATATCGCCCACAGCCCCTGCTGTCAGCGTCTTTGCGATATGTTTTTTCATCAGTTCTACCGCCTGATAGCCTGCCGTAATATCTACACCCGCGGCTTTATAGCTTTCACTCTGGCTTTTCATTTCTTATCTCCTCTCTCACTCAGCTTGCGATCAAATTTATTTTTATCCGTACAGGAAGGGATTTCCGTCGGGTAATTGCCGTCAAAGCACGCAGAGCAGTACCCACAGCCCCGAGGCACGCCAATCAGCATTCCCAGATGGTCAAGATTCAAATATCCAAGGCTGTCCGCACCGATGATACGGCAGATTTCGTCCATTGTATGATTCACAGCAATCAGGTTTTCTCGGGAATCCACGTCTGTCCCATAATAGCAGGGATACAGGAACGGAGGCGCGGAAGAACGCATATGCACTTCTGTTGCCCCTGCTTCGCGCAGCAGTTTTACGATTCTTGCGGAAGTCGTGCCTCTTACGATGGAATCGTCCACCAGCACCACACGTTTGCCCTTTACCGTTTCAGAAACCGCATTCAGCTTAATGCGCACTTTATCTTCCCGCACCTTCTGCCCCGGGGCAATAAACGTACGCCCGATATATTTATTTTTGATAAAACCTATTCCATAAGGGATTCCCGATTGTCTGGAATAGCCGATTGCCGCATCCAGCCCAGAATCGGGTACGCCAATGACAACATCTGCCGGAGCGGGATGTTCCATAGCAAGACAAGCCCCTGCCGTTACTCTTGCACGGTGTACGCTGATACCGTCCACAACGGAGTCGGGTCTTGAAAAATAGATATGCTCAAAAATACAAAGATGTTTCGGTGTTTCACCAACATGGTCAGTAATCGTGCGGATTTCGCTGCCGTCAAATACAACAATTTCGCCCGGCTCTACGTCCCGTACAAATTTTGCGCCTACCGCGTCCAGCGCACAGGTTTCAGAAGCAATGATATAGGTGCCGTCCTCTGTCACACCATAGCAAAGCGGGTGGAAACCATGCGGGTCCCTTACCGCAATCATTTTCGATGTAGACATTACGATAAAGGAGTACGCCCCTTTGATTCTGTTCATCGCACGGTTGACCGCTTCTTCGATGGAAGGGGCTTTCAGCCGTTCTTTTGTAATGATATAGGAAATAACCTCTGTATCGCTTGTGGTATGAAAAATAGAGCCTTCCAGCTCCAGCTCCTGCCGCAGCTCAAAGGAATTTACCAGATTGCCGTTATGCGACAGCGCAAGTCTGCCTTTGATATGGTTGACTACAATAGGCTGTGCGTTCAGCCTGTCCCCTGTTCCTGCCGTACCGTAGCGGGTATGGCCCAGCGCCATATTTCCCTCACCGAGCTCCGCCATAATCTCCGGCGTAAATACATCGTTTACCAGACCGTTGTCCTTATGATAATGGAACAGCCCATCATCATTGACTACAATGCCGCAGCTTTCCTGTCCCCTGTGCTGCAAAGCGAACAGGCCGTAATAAGCTGTTGCCGCCACAGCAGATTTGCCTTTCCCATATACGCCGAATACGCCGCATTCTTCATGAAGTTTGTTCATTTTCGCACCTCTCTGCATGATTTTTCCGCTAACATTTTATAATCTTCTGTATTTTAATTCCCTTCAAAGCATTTCCCTGAATACGTCCGATATACAGGGAATATTCCATTGTCCTGTCATTTTCTCTTTACTGACGCAAAGCCCGCCGCCTGCATGCGGCAGACATTTGTTGCCGAGCCGCTTTGTTCCCTGTGTTTTTCAGCCAGTTTCCAAATCTTTTGAGGGATTGGCTCTGCGGGAAATATAAAACTTATTTTCTGTATTTTTCTTCAAGCTGCCTGTTTTTTTCCAGCACTTTAGCCGCCGCTTCGGCTCTTGCAGCGTTCAGCTTTTCTGCAAGCGCAGCGTCCTCCACAGCCAGAATCTGTATCGCCAGCAGGGCGGCATTTTCCGCTCCGTCAATGGCTACCGTTGCCACAGGCATTCCCCCCGGCATCTGCACAGTGGAAAGCAGGGCGTCCAGCCCGTCCAGCGTGGAAGATTTGACAGGGATACCAATGACTGGCAGTGTCGTATTTGCAGCCATTGCGCCCGCGAGATGCGCCGCCTTTCCTGCTGCCGCGATAACTGCGCCAAAGCCGTTCTCCCTTGCGCCAAGCGCGAACGCACGCGCCTCCTCCGGTGTGCGGTGGGCAGAATAGACATGCGCCTCAAACGGCACGCCAAATTTTTCCAGCGTCGCCATTGCCTTTTCCACTACGGGCAGGTCACTGTCGCTGCCCATAACGATAGCTATTTTCTTCATGGATAACCTCCTGCAAAAATATAAGAATAACATTGATGAGCGGATAGCCGAAACGTAAAAAGGGTAGTCCTATTTCCGAAACGGAAACCGGACTGCCCAGACTTCGGCAAAAGCAGCCGCGTTCCGAAAAGCGTTCCAGACGGGCCGTACGCGGAAAGCTTCTGGGGCATACCAGACACGCCGCCTTCCCTCCGCGGAAAACCTCTCAAATTGACAATTTCAGTCTAACACATGGCTTTCCCGCTTGTCAATGAAGGGGCAGAAAATTTCTCATAAAAGAAAGCTTGACACGCCTAAATCCATATGATATACTACTGACAATTTGTAAAGAAATACATTTATTCTTCATTTCAGGCGAGAGGAGCCAAAAACTTTGAAGTACATTTTATCCAATGCAAATGTGTTTATCTGCGGTCAATTTGTAAAAACCAACGTATTTGTCGAAAACGGCAGAATTTCCGAAATTTCTTCCCGCCCTTTTTCTCCAAAGGACAGCGGCAGTATCTTTGATTTATCCGGTCAGTATCTGTTTCCTGGTTTCATTGATGTTCATGTGCATCTGAGAGAACCGGGATTTTTTTATAAGGAAGGCATCAAAAGCGGCACAGATTCTGCTGCAAAAGGCGGCTATATTGCTGTCTGCCCCATGCCGAACCTGAATCCCGTACCGGATTGTGCCGAAAATCTTGCCATTCAGCTTGATGCAATTCGGCAGAATGCCTGCATACAGGTCATTCCCTATGGCGCAGTCACAATTGGCGAAAACGGGCAGGAACTTGCGGATTATGAAGAAATTTCCAGTGATGTCTGCGGTTTTTCCGATGATGGACGCGGTGTGCAAAGTGACGAAAAGATGCGTCAGGCGATGCAAAAAATCAGCAAAACGGGCAAAATTCTTGCCGCACACTGTGAGGACAATTCCCTGCTGAACGGCGGCTATATCCACGCCGGAGAATATGCCGCACGTCATGGGCACAAAGGCATCTGCTCAGAAAGCGAATGGAAACAGATAGAGCGGGATTTGAAGCTTGTAGAAGAAACAGGCTGTAAATACCATGTCTGTCATATTTCCACAAAAGAAAGTGTCGCCCTGATTCGACAGGCAAAAGCGAAGGGGCTTGATGTAACCTGTGAAACTGCCCCGCATTACCTGACCATGAACGACAGCATGCTTCAGGAGGACGGACGTTTTAAGATGAACCCGCCCATCCGCACCGAAGAAGACAGGCAGGCATTGCTTGCCGGACTTCTGGACGGCACTATAGACATGATTGCCACAGACCATGCGCCCCACTCCGCTGAGGAAAAAAGCAGGGGGCTTGCCGGAAGCATGATGGGTGTGGTCGGGCTGGAAACGGCGTTCCCTGTGCTATATACAGAACTGGTTAAAAACGGCATACTTTCACTGGAACAGCTGATTGCGCTCATGCATACCAATCCGCGTGAACGCTTCGGCGCAGGTACTCCTTTGGGGGAGGGAGAGCCTGCCAGCTTTACCGTATATGATCTGGACGAAGCGTATACCATCGACCCTGAAACTTTCCTTACCAAAGGACGCGCAACGCCATTTGCGGGCAAGGAAGTTTTCGGCCGGTGCGTGCTGACAATGTATCAGGGCAATATCGTCTGGAAAAAGAATTAAAACCCCGGGGGCGCTGCCTCCAATCCCTCGCAGGGTGCGGGACGGCACCCCGCAGTCTTCACACAGCAATACCTGTAGTTTTTATATATTCTAAGGAGGAAAAAAGATTATGCCAAAGAGAACAGACCTGAAAAAAATCCTGATTATCGGCTCCGGCCCTATTGTAATCGGGCAGGCCGCAGAATTTGACTACGCAGGCACACAGGCGTGCCTTGCGCTGAAAGAAGAAGGTTATCAGGTGGTGCTGGTTAATTCCAACCCCGCTACCATTATGACTGATACGACCATCGCCGATAAGGTTTACATGGAACCGCTTACATTGGAATACATTGCAAGAATCCTCCGCTATGAACGCCCTGACGCAATCGTCCCGGGCATCGGCGGGCAGACAGGTCTGAACCTCGCCATGCAGCTGGAAAAGAAAGGCGTACTGCACGAATGTCAGGTAGAACTTCTGGGGACAAGCTGTGAAAGCATCGAGCGCGCAGAGGACAGAGAACTGTTCAAAGAGCTCTGCCAGAGCATTGGCGAACCCGTTATCCCTTCTGAAATCACATATTCCGTAGAAGAAGCCATCAAAGCGGCAAATGAAATCGGTTATCCCGTTGTACTGCGCCCCGCTTTCACACTCGGCGGCACAGGCGGCGGCTTCGCAGAAAATGAACGTGAACTGGTAGATATCATGAAAAACGCCCTTAAACTCTCCCCTGTGCATCAGGTATTGGTGGAAAAGAGCGTTAAGGGCTATAAGGAAATCGAATTTGAGGTCATGCGCGATGCAACCGACCGCGCTATTACCATCTGCGGTATGGAAAACGTTGACCCTGTTGGCGTACATACCGGTGATTCTATCGTCGTCGCGCCAATCCTGACACTGAACGACCATGATTTCAATATGCTGCGTGACAGCGCGCTGAAAATCATACGCGAACTGAAAATTGAAGGCGGCTGCAATGTACAGTTTGCGCTTGACCCCAATTCCTCCCAGTACTATCTGATTGAGGTTAACCCGCGTGTTTCCCGTTCCTCCGCGCTTGCTTCCAAAGCCAGCGGTTACCCTATCGCCCGCGTTACGGCGAAAATTGCTGTCGGCATGACGCTGGACGAAATCAGGATTTCCGAATCCACCGCTAATTTTGAACCGGCTCTGGATTATATTGTAGCAAAAATGCCCCGTTTCCCCTTCGATAAATTTGCGTCCGCCGCAAATACACTCGGCACACAGATGAAGGCAACAGGCGAAGTTATGGGTATCGGGCGCACGCTGGAGGAATGTCTGCTGAAATCCATACGCTCTCTGGAAATTGGCGTCTGCCATCTGTACATGGCAAAATTTGACCATACGCCCAGCGAAGAACTGCTGGAATATATCTCCCGCAGCCCTGACGACAGAATCTATGCCATTGCGCAGCTGATTCGCAACGGCGTTTCTCTGGACGATATTTTCGAGGCAACAAAAATTACAAAATATTTCCTCGAGGTTATGAAAAACATCGTGGATTACGAAGCTGTACTTTCCCAGAATGCCGGAAACAGAGAAATATTGAAAACCGCCAAAAAAATGGGCTTTTCCGACCAGATTATCGCTGTCTCTTATACACATCTGACGCTGCCGACGACTCCTTACGTGT
>CAMQRG010000101.1 GCA_947036475.1 uncultured Clostridia bacterium | reverse complement strand
CAATGGCCGAAATTATCGACGCACTGAATCATAACTGGGAGGGCTATGAAGAACTGCGCGCGAAGGCACAGGCTGTACCGAAATATGGCAATGACGACGATTATGTGGACAGCATCGCGAAAAAACTGGCAGATTATTTCTACCACGATGTAACGTCCTATAAGGATATCTATGGGCACCATTTTGTAACGGCGTTCATGGGCATTTCCAACTACCTGCCTACGGGTAAGGTACTGGGCGCAACGCCAGATGGCAGAAAAGCAAAAGACCCTATCAATGAAGGTGTATCCCCTTATACTGGTACGGATACGTCCACATGTCTGGCGGCTCTGCGCTCCTCTGCGAAACTGAATCATGATATCCACAGCGGTGGTACACTGTTGAATCTGCGTCTGAATCATGATTTGGTGGCGACAAAGCGTGGGCGTGCGAACCTTGGCGCAATGCTTCAGTCTTATTTTGCTCTGGGTGCGTTCCATGTGCAGTTTAATACAATCTCGAATGAAGTGCTGAAGGACGCGCAGGCACATCCCGAGAATTATAAAGACCTGCTGGTGCGTGTGGCAGGGTACAGTACGCAGTTTGTAAACCTGTCGAAATCCATGCAGGATTCCATTATGGCAAGGAACGCACACGAAAGTTTTTGATGAGATAAGACTTTTGGGGACGCTGTCCCCAGACCCCCGCAAGGGCTTTCAGCCTTTGACCCGTCTGCAAACCCAGATTATGCTTGGAGTTGTGGGTTCATAAAGAGCCATGCAGGGATTAGAGTGTACATGTAATTTTGGATTTGTTTCCCCATGCGGAGCATGGGGAACAAAGTTCTTTGCCCCGCTTTCTCCGAAAGAAAGCGGGTGGGAGTTTGAGGGCAAAGCCCTCAGGGTTTTGAAAAGGAGGGGGCTATGAAAGGGTATCTCATGCAGATGCAGCCTTTTTCCGTCAACGATGGGGACGGGATTCGTACAACGATTTTTCTCGCGGGCTGCCCGCTGCACTGCAAATGGTGTTCCAATCCGGAGGGAATGCACCAAAAGCCTCTGGTTGGATTTTATTCCCGTCTCTGTATCGGCTGCGGCGCATGCGCAAAGGCCTGCCCAAAGGGAATTGGAATCAATATGAACCTGGAACGGGAGATATGTACTGGCTGCGGCGCGTGTGTAAAAGCCTGCCCAACAGGGGCAAGAAAACAGCTTGTTTCCATTGCCGATACAGATGAAATTATTTCACAGGCAGAAAAACATCATCTGTTTTACAGGGAATCCGGCGGAGGAATTACATTTTCCGGCGGCGAGGCAACCATGCAGCATGAATTTCTGGACGAGCTTTCCGAAAAGCTCTATGATTTGGGATTCAGTCTGGATATTGAAACCTGCGGGAATTTTGATTTCGATGAAACGCTGCCGATATTGAAACGCATGGATTTGATTTTTATGGACTTAAAGCATATGGATTCCGAACAGCACAGGAAATTTACCGGCGTATCTAACGAACGCATATTGGAAAATATGAAGCGGCTGGGGGAAACCGGCGCGCAGATTGTCATTCGGATTCCGGTGATTGAAGGTGTGAATGCGGACGATGAAAATATCCGGCGCAGCGGAGAGTTTGTAAAAAAATACCTGCCCAAAGCACAGATGGAGCTTCTGCCCTATCATAAATTCGGCTTTGGGAAATATGAAGCGTTGGGAATGGAGCTGCCGCAGGCAGATTTTGAGCGGCCCACAGAAGAAAGAATGGAGCATTTGATGGGGATTCTGCGCGGGCTTGGCATAGAACTGGCGGATTTCCGCTGAAATGGGAAGATATAATGCAAAAGGGCGGTTATCTGGAAAAAGGACGCCCTTTTTTGTTTTGCAGATAAAAATGGGACGGAATTTGGTTGCATTTATCCTGCCGTTTTTTTATAATAAAAGAAATTGCTGTTTTGGCTGCGGTCAGGGCAGGTACAAAAGAGAAAGAAGGAAATACAGGTGGAGAATTTAATTTTTGCCGGAAATGCGGTCGCGCCTACATTCGTTGTGATTGCATTGGGCTTCTGGCTGAAAAGCAGGGGAATACTGACGGCGGAATTTATCAGCCGGGGGAATGTGCTCTGCTTTCAGGTGCTGTTCCCCATATTGGTATTTTTCAACCTTTATGATGCGGAAAAGATTGATTTTACATATTTGAAACCAATCCTGTTTGCGTTGTGCGTCATAGTGGTATGTGTGTCTGTGCTGATGGTTCTTGTCCCGCGATTGGTGCGGGAGCGGAAACAGCAGGGAGTTCTGGTGCAGTCTGTTTACCGCGGGAATTATATGCTGTATGGCCTTCCGTTTTCCAGGAGCCTTGGCGGTGAGCCCTGTGTCGCGCTGGCAACTTCCATTATGGCGGCAACACTGCCGCTGCTGAATGTTATTGGGGTATTCGTCTATTCCTTTTTTGCGGAAACGGGCGAAAAGCCGGATTTGAAACGGGCGGCGGTGAGCGCAATGAAAAACCCCATCATATGGGGCGTAGTTCTGGGCGCGGCGTTTTACGGCTTCCAGATTCCCATGCCTTCTTTCCTGCATACGGCGGGGAAAGATCTGGCAAAGATTGTCACGCCGTTCTCTTTCCTGCTTTTGGGCGGGCAGTTCCGTTTCAGTTCCGCGAAAAAACATTGGAAGCCGTTGGCTGCGGGGATTGCGGCGAAGCTGGTCATATTGCCGGTGGTGTTTCTGTGGATTGCCGTTTCCATGCTGGGCATGAAAGGGGACACGCTGGTGCCGGTGTTTATTTTTCTGGCGGCGCCTACGGCGATAACAAATTATCAGATGGCGGTGCAGTTTGATGCGGACTATGAATTGGCAGGGGATTTTTTAATTTATTCAATGGTTTTTTCGGCGTTTACCATGTTTTTTTTCATATTTTTCTTGAAAACATGGGGATTGATTGGGTGAGATATGGGGACGGCGTCCCGGAATATCAATGATAAAGAAAGAAAGGCGGACAAAAATGATACGTTTTGAATGTGATTATCTGGAAGGCATGCACGAGAAAATATTGCAGAAATTGCAGGAAACAAACTGGGAGCAGTATCCTGGCTATGGCAGCGACCCGCATACAGAACATGCAAAAGCAATCCTGAAGGAGCTTTGCGGAGAGGAACGTGCGGAGGTGCATCTGCTGGTGGGCGGTACACAGACCAACCTGACAGTCATTTCATCTATACTGCGCCCGCACCAGGGTGTGCTCTGTGTGAATACAGGACATGTAAATGTGCATGAAACCGGCGCGATTGAGGCGACAGGCCATAAGGTGCTTGCTTTGCCCAGCGAAGATGGAAAAATTACGGCGGCGCAGATTCAGGCGGCATATGACGGGCATTGGAACGATGTGACGCATGAGCATATGGTGCAGCCGGGCATGGTCTATATTTCCCAGCCGACGGAAAACGGCACAACATACACCAAAGCAGAATTGGAAGAAATCAGCAGGGTATGCCGCTCCTGCGGGCTGCCGCTTTATCTGGACGGCGCAAGGCTCGGCTATGCGCTTGCATCAGAAGGAAATGATTTGACATTACAGGACATCACTGCATTGACAGACGTGTTTTATATTGGCGGAACAAAGGTGGGCGCGCTGATGGGCGAAGCTGTTGTGATTGCAAATCCGGCGTTTCAGCAGGATTTCCGCTACCTGATTAAACAGAAGGGTGCGCTTCTGGCAAAGGGGCGTTTCATTGGCATACAGTTCGAGGCATTGTTTGAAAACGGACTGTACTTTGAGATTTCCGAGCATGCCGTAAGGCTGGCAATGAAAATCCGCCGCGCGTTCGAGGACGCAGGTTGTGCGATGCGTTTTGATTCCAGAACAAACCAGCAGTTCCCCATCATTCCGGACGCAATGCTGGACAGGCTGCGCGAAAAATATGCTTTCGATTTCTGGGAAAAGACAGAAGAGGAACACACGGCTGTGCGCGTATGTACAAGCTGGGCAACGAAAGAGGAGAATGTGGAAAGTCTGCTTGCGGACGTAAAAACGCTCTGCGGAAAATAACCGGCGGCTTTGGGAAGGAGAACGATGATGGTTCAGATTACGATTGACCCGGAACTGAAAACAATCTGTCCGCAAGCCGTACTGGGGCTTTTGGAGTGCGATGTACGGGTCGGGCAGGCGGGTGAGGAATTTTTGCGCCTGATGAATGAAAAAATTGCGGAGCTTGCGGAAACGGAGCTTTCGCAGGCAAATAAACGGGAACAGATTCAGCTGACCCGAAAAGGCTACAAGGCTTTGGGGAAGGACCCCAATCGTTACCGCTGTTCGGCAGAGGCGATGTGCCGCCGGATTGCCAAGGAGCGGGGACTTTATGTGATTAACAATGTGGTGGATATCAACAATTACCTTTCCATCAAATCCGGCTATTCTATGGGCAGCTATGACCTTGCGCATACATCGGGTGAAATCGTCTGGAAACGTGCACCGGAGGGGACAGCTTATCAGGGAATTGGGAAAGATGTATTGAATCTTTCCTTCCTGCCTGTATTATTTGATGCAGAGGGCGCGTTTGGCAATCCCACAAGCGACAGCACGCGTGCAATGGTGACAGATACAACAGAACATGTGCTTTTGGTGTTTTACTGTTTTGACGGCGGTGCAGAGGTGCGGGAGATGCTCGCGGAGGCGGAAGAGCTGCTGCGGAAATATGCGGACGGGCAGAATTTTGAAACGGCTGTTCTGGAATAATACTGCCGAAAAACAGCGGAAGGATGGGATGCGGTTGAAAGCCTTTGAAAACCTTTATCAAGAGTATTACAATCAGATTTATGGCTTTTTGTACCGGATGTGCGCTGACGCGGGCATTGCGGAGGATTTAACGCAGGAAACCTTTCTGCAGGCCTATACTTCCTTCCACCGGTTCCGAGGGGAATGTGAGGTCTTTACATGGCTGGCGGCTATTGCCAAGCACACTTATTTTAAGTACTTGAAAAAGAATAAGCTGCATTTAGATGCGGCCAATCTGGAACTGGTGGTGGACAGCTACTGCGAGGGAATGGATGGTCCGGAGGAGTATGTACATAAGCAGTATGTAGAGAAAGCGGTGCGCAACGTGCTGGAAAATATCCCGAAAAAATACAGGGACGTTGTACTTCTGCGGATTTATGCAGAACTGCCCTTTTCACAGATTGCCCTGATTTTGAAAATCAGCGAAAATTCTGCAAAGGTGATTTATTTCAGAGCGAAAAAGCTGTTGATGGAGGTGTTGAAACATGAACTGGAAATGTGATATTGTGATGGATTTGGCTTCCCTTTACCATGACGGAGTGGCAAGCGAGGGCAGCAGGCGGCTGGTGCGGGAACATCTGCGGCAGTGCCCGGAATGCAGAGCGTATTACAGGCATTACCGTTCTATGCGGCGCAAAACATACAGGGAGGCGATGCGCCTGGAAAACGGACAGGAATATGTCCGGCTGGCGAAACGGATGCGTATGCGCCGCACACTGGCGTTTTCGGGCGTACTTTCCTATGTCGGCGCAACGCTCTGCATTTTTGTGCTGCATTCCCTGCATAAAAAAGGAAAAATAAAAATGCTGCGGTTTTGGGGCTGAGCAGGGGAGCAGATTAAAATAAGAACAACTGAAAAACAGCAGGGACAGCTATCCATGAACATTGTAAAAGGCTGTTCCTGCTTTTTGTATGATGCTTATTCTTTGGCTTTGGATTCGCAGTAGATGCATCGGTAAGTGCCATGCTCCCTGTCTGTCAGCTTAAAGATATGTGGAATTTCCTGCTCCACAGAGGTGATGCAGCGCGGATTTTTGCACTGTATAATATTCGTCAGTTTTTCGGGCAGCTGTGGATGGAATTTCTCAATCAGCACGCCGTCCCGAATGATATTGACAGTGACGCCGGGGTCTACATAACCTAAAATATCCAAATCCAGGTCCAATGCGGTATCCACTTTTATAATGTCTTTTTTACCCATTTTTTGACTGGGTGCGTTTTTTATCAGTGCGATAGAACAATCCATACTGTCAAGATGCAGGAAGTGATACAGCTCCATGCCTTTTCCTGCCAGAATATGGTCAATGACGACGCCGTTTGTAATCGAATCAATCTTCATGCTCATTCCACCTCCAGTAGCTTCAAAATCAACGCCATACGAATATACTTTCCATTTGATACCTGCTTGAAATAGCATGCACGAGGGTCATCGTCCACAGCTACGGAAATCTCATTCACGCGGGGCAGGGGATGCATGACGCAGAGGTCTTTTTTTGCCGTTTCCAGCTTATCTAATGTGAGGATATAGCTGTCCTTCAGGCGGATATAATCTGCTTCGTTGAAAAAGCGTTCCCGCTGCACCCTTGTCATATAAAGAATGTCCAGCTGGGGCATGACTTCCTCAAGGCTGCGTGTTTCTTCATAAGAAATACCGTTTTTCTGCATTTCCTGTATCATATATTCCGGTACGCGGAGTTCCTCCGGAGAAATCATAACGAAATGTACGCCTTCATAGCGGCTCAGCGCATGAATCAGGGAATGTACCGTCCGCCCGAATTTCAAATCTCCGCAGAGCCCGACGGTCAGATGGTCGAATCTGCCTTTTTCCCGCTGTATGGTCAGGAGGTCTGCAAGCGTCTGTGTGGGGTGGTTATGCCCGCCGTCGCCTGCGTTGATAATGGGGACGGGGGAGCGCATGGACGCAATCATGGGTGCGCCTTCTTTGGGGTGGCGCATGGCGATGATGTCCGCGTAACAGCCGACTGTGCGTACAGTATCTGAAACGCTTTCACCTTTGGCGGCGGAACTGTTGTTTGCTGCGGAAAAGCCAATGACATTGCCGCCCAGCTCCAGCATGGCGGCCTCAAAGCTGAGGCGCGTACGTGTGGAAGGCTCAAAAAAGAGCGTTGCCAGCTTTTTGTGCCTGCATTTTTCACAGTATTTTTCTGGATTGGCGATGATGTCGTTTGCGGTATCAATCAGTTCGGTGATTTCCTCTACGCTTAAATCTACAATGTCAATCAGGCTTCTCATATGTTTACCCCCTCCAGCTTTCATCATTCGGGTTATTGCGGAAAGCCATCAGGCGGGCAATATCGGCTTCTTTGATATAACCTTCGCGCGCGGCAACTTCTGCAACCGCGTCAAAATCCGAAAGGCTGATATTTTTCACATTGGCTTCTGCCATACGTTCCAGTCCTTTTTTCATGCCATAAGTAAAAATGCTGACAACGCCAAGCACATCTGCGCCGGCTTCCCGCAGTACATTACCACTTCCAGAACGCTGCCGCCTGTGGAAATCAAATCTTCTACAACAA
>CAMQRG010000100.1 GCA_947036475.1 uncultured Clostridia bacterium | reverse complement strand
GTAGCGTCTCGTGGGCTCGGAGATGTGTATAAGAGACAGATTCTATATTGCCATGGAAAAAATTACAATGAAAAGATACATATTTCTGAAAATCAGACTCCAGCATTGCATTTCACCTTCCCGCCATGATATACTTTTCATGAGGTGATAGATATGCCACAGGCGAAAAAAATACTGAAAGCAGCTGCAATTTCCATAGTCCTTCTCTGGATTCTATCCATAATACCGTTCAGCAGCAAAATCGAGCAGGAAATTCCCGCCGCCATATACAAAAACGGCGTTGTTTCAGAACAAACCCATGTTTCCATCAGCGGCAAGCGGACAAACTACCTGTTCCGCGACAATTCTTTTGAAGGGATATTTTTTATTCATGCCATTGAAAAAACAGGCCGGGAAGAAATGTGGGCTTTCATCCAGTGGAACGGCAAAACGTATCCTCAAATATTTCACTATAATTCCCATACACTGAGCCACAATGATATTGCAGACAGCATTATCATCATCAACCCTGAAATGACGCAGTTTGCCGTTTCCCTGAAAGACGGGTCTGTTCTCGCCGCCTCCGATGAAATCTATGGTATTTACACCGAGCATATTTCCTATGACACGGAAAATGGAGTGACCTCCATCAAAGGGAATATCCCAGCTTTCTAAAAAGGCGGCGCCGCCCAATCTCCTGGGCAGAGCCGCCTTTTCCATATCCCATATATTTTCAATACCTTAGTGGAATATCCGAAAGCAGCACCGGAATATCCAGCCCCTGCACTTTGAGAAAATGCTTCATGCCGCGCGTAGCGATATCGCTGTTATTTTTCGCACCAAGCATCACGCTTTCCAGCGGCAGAGCCTTTCCGCCTCCGCCGTATTCCACCAGAATATACGGCAGGAACATCTGCCAGAACAGACGGAATTTCGGCTGTTCCTCCGTCCCGTCTTTTTCCAGCGGCGTAAACACAAAGCGGTATTCCTGTTCGCCCTCAAAAAAACTTTTCTTGAAAAACATCGCGTACACAGAACATACCATTGCCATATCCTCCGCCAGAGCCTGCAAGGATTCCTCTGAAACCTCCGCATTTTCCTCAAAGAAGCTGTCCAAGTCCGTCCGTCCTTCGCTCACAAGCCCGTGAATACACGAAAGCAGCCCTTCCAGCAGGCAGGTCATCTGCTCCTTTTCGTCATAAATTACAGTCCCATGCAGAAACGCCCGCTCCTCGAAACCTTCCACCAGCTTTTCATAACTGAACTCCAGACAGTACCCATGAAACTCCGTAAACTCCGCCCAAAGCAGGGCATTATTTTGCAGCTTGGAAAACGCGACCACATAGAAACTCATTCGGTTGGAAGGGTCAGCCTCGCCATCTTCAATGGAAATGATACCCAGCCGCCGGATTTCCTCCTTTACCAGCGAGAAAAACCGTTCCGCAAACGTTTCGTTTACAAGATACGTCTGCACCAGCTTTTCCATAACCTCCAGCGCATACTGAAATTCCAGCTTATCATTCAGGAAATCGCTCTTTGTTGCCATAAATTTCTTATCCTGCACGATACCCCGCGCACCCTCCGCAGTAGTATAGTGGTACAGCTTATCTCCCGTACCGCAAAGCGGCACACGTATCCATTCATCCATATAACGGGCATTTTCCAGCTTCACGCGTTTCCCTCCCCGCATTTATTCCCTGATTTGTCCACTGCCGTAAATAATATATTTCGTTGTTGTCATCTCTTTCAGCCCCATCGGCCCGCGGGCATGCAGCTTCTGTGTGCTGATGCCGATTTCTGCACCGAAACCAAACTGGCCGCCATCTGTGAAACGTGTAGACGCATTCACATACACCGCCGCCGCGTCTACCTCATTTAAGAACCGCTGTGCGTTTGTATAATTTTCTGTAATAATCGCTTCGGAATGTCCCGTACTGTAACGCCGGATATGCGCAACCGCTTCGTCAAAATCCCGAACGACCTTCGCGGAAAGTATCAAATCCTCGTACTCCGTTGCCCAGTCGTCCTCCGTAGCAGGAACAGCGTCCTGAATCAGTGCAAGTGTCTGCTCATCACCGCGGATTTCGACCCTTTTCTCCCGCAGCGCCACGCCGACAGCAGGGAGGAATTTCTCCGCGACAGATTCATGCACCAGCAGGCTTTCACAGGCATTACATACGCCCGGCCTCTGTGTTTTTGCATTCAGAACAATGCGTGCCGCTTTCTCCAAATCCGCAGATTCATCAACATAGATATGGCAGTTACCAACACCTGTCTGTATCACCGGAACTGTGCTGTTCTCCACAACACTGCGGATAAGCCCCGCCCCGCCGCGTGGAATCAACACGTCCAGATACCCATTCAGCCGCATCATTTCATTTGCCGTTTCCCGGGAAATATCCGGCACCATCTGCACGCAGTCCTCCGGCAGTCCCTCCGCCGCAAGCGCGCCGCGCAGAGCTGCGACAACCGCCTGATTCGTACCAAAGGCCTCCTTGCCGCCCCGCAGTATTGCCGCGCTACCCGCTTTCAGGCAAAGCCCGAACGCGTCCGCCGCTACGTTGGGACGCGCCTCGAAAATAATTCCGATTACCCCCATCGGCACGCGCTTCTGTCCGATAACCAGCCCATTATCCAGCGTTTTCATGGAAAGCATTTCGCCGACAGGGTCGTCCAGAGCAGCAACCTGCCTGAGTCCGTCTGCCATTTCCGCAAGGCGTTTTTCCGTCAGCGTCAAGCGGTCAATAAACGCACCTTTCACGCCTGCCGCCTCTGCCGCCGCCACGTCTGCCGCATTTGCCGCAAGTATTTCCTTTTCTGATGCAAGCAATGCATCTGCAGAAGCCAGCAGAGCTTTATTTTTACGGGGCGCAGGCAGTGTTGCCAGAACGACTGCCGCCTCTTTCGCCCGTTTTCCCATTTCTGTTAATACACTCATCGTTTTCCTCCCTCCGAATACGGCTATTGCACAGCCCACAATAACCATAAAAAAGCCGCTGCCAGTCCCGCAGACAGCCGCCAAAACGGCAGGCCCTTCTTTGGGAGAAGCCCATGGAGCAGGATATACCCCACTCCCGTCCAAAAGCAGACTACGCCAGCCGCCGACATAACCGCGCCAGCCGCAAAAACAGGCAGACCCAGCCAGAGCGCAAGCCCCCAGAGCAGAGCCGCCGCCAGCAAGGCAGGCAGTTCTTTCGTATTTTCATAAATCGGGTGCACCGGCTCCTGCACAGGGTCAAAATTCCCCGCCAGAAGAAACAACCCGGGCATTACCGCCCCAGCAGCAGCCCCTGTCAGTACACGCAGAAACTGGCTGCTTTCCCAAAGTCCGATATAGCTGCAAAAACCGTCCGCCGCAATCGGCAGCAAAGCGCAGACCGTCAGCATCATAGCCGCCGTAGAAAAAGGCTTTTCGCCTTTGTTTCGTCCTTTCCAAAAGAAAAAGCAGGACGCAAAAAACGCCCCCGTATACAGCCCCGTACAGCGGGCGCAGAGCGGCATCTGCCGCCCGCCCCAGAAAAAACTGCGTTCCGGCAGCCTGTGGCAGACCGCCGCGCCAATCTCATCTAAAAAAGCAAGTACCTGTTCCATCGGTTTTAATAGGTGTACGGAACCTTGTCCATAACCGCGCCCATAACCGCAAAATTCAACACGCAGCACAGGAACCAGAGCGCAACCATCACACAGCCGACAATTACCATTGTCTTGCCAAATGCACGATAATCCTCAAACGGGCTTTTCATCATGGCAATACCGCCCAAAAGCCCGACAATCGCCCCAATCCCGCCGACCAGAACCATCATAACGATAACAACGACCTTCAGCGCGACGGGCAGTGTTTTTGCGCTCTCCGGCTGTACGCTGGCATCGCCGCTCCACGCGCCGCTCTCCATACGGCTCTCGAACCGCTGGGAACCACCGTTCCTGTCCTCCACCGTAAAAGATGTCACAGGCTCCGCCTTCTGTTCGCCCGTTTCTTTTTTCAAAGAAACCTTGTTTTCGTGCATGCCGCAGACAGGGCAGCCCAGACTTTCGTCCAGTATCTCCCTGCCGCATTTCGGACAATAACTCATGTTTTACTCCTCCTTTTCCCTATTCCAGCCAAAGCAGGTGCCGACGTCCTCCCCGTCCAAAAGACGGTGAATCACCTTCGGGTCCTCCCCCAGCGCAATGGCCATACGCACGCCTGCTTTTTCGCAGATTTTTGCCGCTTCCAGCTTCGTTTTCATACCGCCCACACTGAACGCCGAGCCTTTTTCGCCCGCCATCTGCTCAATCTCCGCCGTAACCCGCGCAACGTCCGCAATGCGTTCCGCATCTGGATTGGAACGCGGGTCTTTGTCATACAGCGCGTCAATATCCGTCAGCAATATCAGCAGGTCAGCCTGTATGATTTCCGCCACCATCGCCGAAAGCTGGTCGTTATCGGAAATTTCGATTTCATATGTAGAAATCGTGTCATTTGCATTTACGATGGGTACAATCCCCATTTCCAGCAATGTTTCCAACGTATTTTTTGTATTCTGGTAACGCTCCTCACTGCTGATTTCTTCTTTCGTCAGCAATACCTGCGCCACCGTCTGATTATAGCGGTCAAAAAAATTATGGTAAATCTGCATCAGCACAGCCTGCCCAACGGCCGCCGCCGCCTGTTTTTCCCGCATCACAGTCGGGCGTTCCCGCATTGCCATGCGCACCGCTCCCACGCCGATTGCGCCGCTCGTCACAAGCGTGACTTCCATGCCCCTGTTCCGCAGGTCGGCAAGTACCCACGCAAGCTCCTCAATCCGTTTCAGGTTCAGCTTGCCGTTCGGGTATGTAATGGTCGATGTACCAACCTTGACAACTATTCTGTGACATACTTTCAATTCTTCCCGCAAATCCTCACCACCGATTCTTTCCGATTTCTTTCAGTATACAACATTTTCCGCCCGCAGGAAAGGGGGCGGCAGAAGAAATTCATGAAAAGAAATCACACTTCATTTTTCCTTTTCCATCACGAAATTTATAAGAGCAGTCCCCCGCCGGAATACCTGCTGTTTTCGCATCACCCTGTAACCCCTTTTTTCAAAAAAGGGCTTTGCCGTAACAGACGCATGGGTAACGATTTTCCCCTGAACCGCCCGTTCCAGCCTGTCACAAATTGCTGTGGCAATACCTTTCCTCTGGTAATCCTTATGGACATACAGACGGTCAAGGTATCCGTCCCTGTCCATATCCCCAAAGCCTGTAATGGTTCCACCTTCGACAGCGATAACACTGTCATGCTCTCGGAACAACCTGTCCCATTCCTCCATATCCACATTTTCAGAAGCCCATGCGTCCAGCTGTTCCTTTGTATAATCCGCTGCATTGATCGTGTGGACGGTTTCGTAAAACAGCCGCGCCAGTTCTCCGCAGTCCGCCGTTTCATATTTTCTCAGAACCATTTCCACCCCTCCTGCAAAATCATTCCTGATATCTCAATAGCATTGCAGACTCAACCAGACATTTTCAAAATTGCGGTTCCGCAGGTCCTCCTTGCGGATATAGAAATAAATGCGCCCGCAGTCGCCAAACATCAGTTCAAAGCCGTCCTTTTCCACCGTATCCATCTGGAACAGAAGAATCCATTCCTGCGCATCACGCACAAGCTGCGCTTTTTCCTCCTCCGTCATTTGGGGAAAGCCGCTCCCAATGTTCAGCCCGCGCCCGCCGACCAATTCACATTCACAGAGCATATCACTTTGTATAATATCTGCATAGCCCAACAGTTTTGTGATATAATTTTCTTCCCCGCCGCCAATCAGCTTTTCGCGCGCTTCTCCATATGCCTCAAAGTCGCCGTCCGTATCATGGTATTCCGCATATTCCGCCCAATCCGGCACATCGTCCCTGTTCCAGAACGATATAGGAAGTTCCGGCAGCCAGTAATCCTCTGCCAAATCCTCCGGCGGTTCCATTTCCGTCAGCCCCTCGGCTTCCCCCTCGTAATAGAATACCCTTGCACAGCCCTTATCCGCCGGGTCAAAGCCCCATTTCTGCGAGGCAAGTTCATAGAAAAAATAGAGCATTCCTTTCTTCGGCAAAAACCCTTCTTTGTCATAAGCGGAAACCTCCGCACAGTTTATCTGCGCCAGAAACGCCAGCGGGCGCGGCTTTACTTCATCATCGTCAAACGTATCCGTCGTGAAATAACTCCACAGGAAACCCTCCGGCAATGCAGGCTTTCCGCCAAATTTAGACGCCCCCTTCGGCAGACCGCTTTTTGCCGTTTCAAACCGCAGTTCAATTGTATTCCGTTTCAATTCCTCAAACAACTTTGTGCAATCCATTTTCCTTACCTCCTGTTGTATTAAAATTTTTCCTTTTTGCAGGAAAGCCGCCGTCCCGGCTCACCCCTCCCCGTCCTTCCGTTTCCGCACGCCGGAATACTGCCGTACCAATTCCCCGTACCGGAAACAGGTTTCCATATGGTCGTTTATGATACCGCATGCCTGCAAATGCGAATATACCGTAACCGAGCCAAGGTACTTGAAACCACGTTTTTTCAAATCTTTGGCTATGCGGTCGGAAAGCCCGTTTTTTGCCGGAAGTGTGCCTTTCTGGTGGCCCATGTAGCGTATCGGTTTCCCTCCGGCAAACTGCCAGAGATACGCGCTGAACGAGCCGTATTCCTCCCGCACATTCTGAAAACACTGCGCGTTCCGAATCACAGCGTGGATTTTCCGCTCTGAGCGTATCATGCCTTCCGTCTGCAATATCCGCTGCGCATCTTCCTCGCCGTAGTCCGCAATTTTCTCAAAATCGAACCCATCGAAACAGCTTTGAAAAATTTCCCGCTTCTGTATCATCATATTCCAGTTCAGGCCGCACTGCATGACCTCCATCATGAGAAATTCAAACTGTTTCCTGTCATCATGAACAGGGACACCCCACTCCTCATCATGGTATTTTGTCATTTTTTCATTGCATAAACACCAGCCGCAACGCTCCATATCCTTCCCCCTTTCACTTATTTCCTGCCGTCCTTCCTTACGCTTATTTTACGCCTGTCGTACCTGTAAGTCAAATTCTCTGCTTCTGGATTTTTCCACATAAAAAAACCGTTCCCAGCCATACATTACAGCCGAAAACGGTTTATTGTCAAAATATAAATAAATGTCACCGCAGTAAGGGCAGGCTGCCCGCCAGACGGTTGACTTTCTTTTTCTCGCCGCAAATGGCAATCCCGAAATACCGCAGATTCCCCTCCGAAGCAGCAAGCATTTTTTCCACATACTCCTCGTAAGTCTTGCAGCCCTGTGCCAAATCCGAAAAATCAACGGCTGTCAGCTCCTCAAATTCCGGCCGGTAAAGTTTTTCGCGGATTTCCCTTATAATTTCCGGACTGCCCTTGAGTACGGGGACAGGGAACGCAATGATGCCTTGATGCCGTCTGCCCGTCTGGTCCGTCGTATCCGCCCCAACCACATCCGGCCTTTCCCGCCCCAATGT
>CAMQRG010000099.1 GCA_947036475.1 uncultured Clostridia bacterium | reverse complement strand
AGATAGCGTAGCGTCTCGTGGGCTCGGAGATGTGTATAAGAGACAGGTGCGCCGGAACGGAGCCGGAAGCTGTGCCGCCATGTATTGTGCCTATATTGACAGTCATTTTATGCTCCAAATCCGTAAATGTCTGGATAACGTCCAGCTTTTTCATCATTTCCACAATGGCGTTGCGCCCAGATGCAAAGTCATTGCCGGCATGCGCGGATACGCCTTCGACAGAAACCGTAACTTCTGTTTTGCCGTTCCTGGCAACACAAATGCTGTTGTCCAAAAGACCCGTTTCCATATTAAACGCACAAAGGCAGCCTTTCGCTTCTTCCATCAATACCTCAGACGTTTTCGCTCCATTTTGATGGAGGATTTCCTCATCGCCGCAATAAAGAATTTTGATGGGGTGGGAATCAAAGCCAAGCGCATTCAAAGCCTTTACGACAAACAGGGAAATCACAATGCCGCCCTTCATATCCAATACGCCGGGACCGTAAGCCTTGCCCTCCTCCATACGGAAAGGATTTTCGCCGAATTTGCCCGTCGGGTGTACGGTATCCATATGCCCGCTGAACAGAATCGGTTTTCCGGGACGGTCTGCGCCCAGAATACCGCTCAGCACCGCGCCATTGTTCGGCCCGACAGGTATCAGCCTGCATTGGAACCCTTCTGCTTCAAATTCCGTCTTGAGCCGCTCTGCCAGCTTTTCCAAAGCGTCAAGGTCGCTGTGGTAGCTTTCCAGATTGATAATGTCCTTGTAAGTCGCAAAAATTTCGCCTTTTTTTCCTTCGATAAACGCATTGATTTTTTCTGTAAAGCCCTGCATGAAAATTCCTCCTTTGGTTTCGTATGTTTGTGCGGTTTAACGCCCGCCATAATTTATGTATCCGCATAATACGGAACATATTTTCATTTTGATTATACTTGTTTTGTGCTATATTTTGATAATTCAGACACTTTTAGGCGTTTTTCGTCAGGCAAAAATGACGGATTTTCCTCAAATTACCGGCAGTAAGTTGACGAAACGCAAAGGAAACGGTATACTTGCAAGAAAACGGTCGATATATATTATAAAGCCTGCAAAAAGGAGAGACGATAAATGTTGAAAGAAAAACAGGTCTTTGTTATTGGACATAAAAATCCGGATACAGATTCCATCTGCTCCGCAATCGCCTACGCGGATTTGAAAAACAAAACGGAAGACGCATCCTTCCTGCCCAAGCGCGCGGGCGAAATCAATAACGAAACGAAATATGTGCTGGATTTCTTCGGTGTCGATGCACCGGAGTTTATCAGCCATGTTGGAACACAGGTCAAAGACGTAACAATCAAACGCACCCCCATATTGACACGCGATATTTCTTTGAAAAACGCCTGGAACACCATGCGAGACCTGAACGAAGCCACAATGCCCGTTGTACAGGAGGACGGACGTTTGCAGGGCATTATTTCCGTCAAGGACATCGCCACCGCAAATATGGACATTTACGAAACGCGGATACTGGGAATGTCCCGCACAAAATACGCAAACATACTGGATACGCTTGACGCTGAAATGATTATCGGCAACCCGGACGAAGAAATTACAAAGGGAAAAATCCTCATCGGCGCAGCAAATCCCGACCTTTTGGAAAACTTCGTAGAGGAAGGCGATATTCTTCTGACGGGCAACCGCTTTGAAAATCAGCTCTGCGGTATCGAAATGAACGCAGGTTGTATTGTTGTCTGCATGGGCGCGCCAATTTCCAAAACCATACAAAAGCTGGCGCGGGAAAATAACTGCAAAATTATCAGCACGCCACATGATACATATATGGCGGCAAGGCTCATCAGCCAGAGTACGCCCGTTGGCTATTTCATGCGTAAGGAAAACCTTATCACATTCAATCAGGAGGATTTCATCAGCGATATCCGCAGCGCGCTGGCAAAAATACGCCACCGGGATTTTCCCGTACTGGATACGGAAGGGCGGTATTACGGTATGCTTTCCCGCCGCTCCCTTCTGGAGATGGATAACAAGAAAATCATCATGGTCGACCACAATGAAAAATCGCAGGCTGTGGACGGTATTGAAGAAGCGGAAATTCTGGAAATTATCGACCATCACCGCCTCGGCACGCTGGAAACCACAATGCCTGTTTATTTCCGTAACCAGCCTGTCGGCTGCACCGCAACCATCGTTTACGGGCTATATCTGGAAAACGGCGTAACAATCGAGCCGAAGATTGCCGGTCTGCTCTGCTCCGCCATACTTTCGGATACGTTGATGTTCCGTTCGCCCACCTGTACGGAAAAGGACAAAAAAGCGGCAGAAGCACTGGCGAAAATTGCCGGAATCGAAATAGCGGACCATGCGGAAAAAATGTTCCGCGCAGGCAGCAGTCTTTCGGATAAAACACCTGAAGAAATTTTTTATCAGGATTTTAAGAAATTCAATGGGAGCGGCGTAAATTTCGGCGTCGGGCAGATTTCCTCTATGGATAAAGAAGAATTGCAGCAGCTCCGTCCCAAAATTGCGGCATTTATGGAAAGCACCGCAAGTGGCAGCAAGGATATTTATTTCTTCCTGCTGACAAATATCCTGACAGAATCCTCCGAGCTGGTATTTTCCGGAGAAGGCGCGAAAGAAGTCGTTGAAAATGCGTTCGGCCCCGCGAAAGAACACTGGATTTACCTGCCAGGCATGGTTTCGCGCAAAAAGCAGTTTGTGCCGCGCATATTGAACGCGTTACAACAGTAAGGGGATTGTTTCCATGAAGAATTATAAAGTCATTCTGGCTTACGATGGCGGCCGTTACAACGGCTGGCAAAAGCAGGGAAACACAGAAAATACCATACAGGCGCGCCTGGAGCGTATTGTTTCTGAAATCGCGGGAACAGAAACGGAGGTTTTCGGCTCCGGAAGGACTGACGCAGGAACGCACGCCACAGGGCAGACAGTCAATTTTCACATCGACTGGCAGGGTACGCCGGAAGAACTGCTTTCCGCGCTCAACAGCCGTCTGCCGGAGGATATTGCAGGGCTTTCCATTGCGGAAATGCCGCCGCGTTTCCACAGCCGCCTGAACGCCAAAGCCAAAACATATGTCTATACCATCTGGAACAGTGAACAGCCGCCTGTTTTTCTGCGGAAGTATGCTTTTTGGTGCAAAAAGCCGCTGGACTGGGAAAAGATGGAGGAGGCAGCAAAGGCGTTTCTTGGCGAACATGATTTCAAAGCCTTCTGTGCCAATAAGCGCATGAAAAAATCGACCGTCCGCCAGATTGATGCAATCCGTTTCCTGCATGAAGGCGAAAAAACAGAAATCCATTTTACCGGAAACGGCTTTTTGTATCAAATGGTCCGCATACTGACAGGCACGCTGATTGAAGTCGGAGAGGGCCGGAGGCAGCCGGAGGATATGCCCGCAGTCCTGCAGGCAGAAAACAGGGAAGCGGCGGGCTTTACCGCCCCAAGTCATGGGCTTTGCCTGCGGGAAGTGTATTATCAATAAACAGCATACTGCGAAAAAACAGCAGGCTTTCGGGCATATCCAAAAGTCCTGCTGTTTTAATTTGATTTGATTTTATTTTACTCCCAGATGCGTCCCAGCCATTCCCTGAAATACGCAAGCTGGCTTTCCGTATGGAACCAATGTTCTCCGCCCTGCTGTTCTTCCAGTCCACAGCCGAAGCGCGCCGCAAACGTTTCCATCACGTCCTTTTCACACAGTGTATCCGTTTCCCCGCGAAGAATTTCCGTCTGATGCGTCCACTTTTCAACAGGGTGTTCCTTCACGTAAACATAATAGTCCCAGTAAAGCGTTTCAATCGGGTTTTCCACGACCTGCCGCTCCCGAAACTCCTCCTCGGAAACATTGCAGGCATGCATGATGTTCCGTATGACCCGTTCCATATCCGTCACAGGGGAAAGGAAAAATGCCTTTTCCAGCTTTTCCTCCGCATAAGCAAGCAGGCTGAAATACGCGCCCATACTGCAACCGAATACGGAAACCGTTTCGGCACGCTCACGCGCAAATGCCATCACAGCGCGCAGTTCCTCCACGCACGCATCTACCATGCAGGGCTTTGTTTCATACACCCGTTCGCCATGCCGCGGCAGGTCGAAGCTCAGCGTCTGCCAGCCCCGTTTTGCCGCTTCTTCCGCAAAAACCCAAATGCAGTCGTCTATTTTCGAGGAATGACTCCCATGCACCGCGACCACAATTCTGCTGCTGTCCTTCCCCCACAATACCGCAGGAACAGAACCAATCTTTAACCTTTGTACCTCCAAAAATGTCACCTCATCTCTTGCTGCAATACCTCTTTCGCCCGTTTCAGCTGGGTATCCTCCGCCTCGGGAATGGCGGCTACCTGCCAGACTTCCGCATATTCCTCCGGCAGCTCAACCACTTCGTCCGGCGTAATGCCTACGCCATGAATGGACGTGCCGTTCGGCGTATAATATTTCTGTATCGTAATATGCAGACCGGAACCGTCCGGCAGGAAGAACAGCCGCTGTACCAGCCCTTTGCCAAATGTCTGCGTGCCAATCAGCGTACCCACTTCGTGGTCTTTTATCGCGCCTGCAAGTATTTCCGACGCGCTCGCGCTGTTGCCATTCACCAGCACCGCCATCGGCAGGCCGGCATATTCCTCGTCGCAAAGATAATCCCGCCTTTTTTCCTGATTATCCACTGTGTAGACCATCGTTCCTTCCGGCAGAAGCTCATCACCTATCTGGTAAACCGTATTGACTGACCCGCCGGGATTATACCGTAAATCCAGCACAAGCGCTCGCATACCCTGTTCCCGGAGCGTTTCCATTGCCTCCATGAACTGCTCATAGGTGTTTTCCTTAAACCCTGTAAGCAGGATATAGCCCATACCGTCCTCCAGCATTCTGCTTTCCACGCTTCTTACAACAATTTCTTCCCGCACCATTTCAAACTCCGGCGTAGAATTATCGCTTTCCCGATAAACCTTCACCTTTACCGGCTTTCCAATATCGCCGCGCATACGTATGACAATATCCTCCCGCGTTCTGCCGCGCATATCCTCTCCGTCTACGCCTATGATAATATCCCCCGATAAAATGCCCGCCCGTTCCGCCGGACCGCCCTCATTGACGCGGTTGATGACCGTTTCCCCGTCGCGGGTCAGGGAAACTTCAATCCCAATCCCGCCAAACCGGCCGTTGCTGTCGTCCATGTAACGGTTCAGGCTGTCCGCCGTCATATAATATGTATACTGGTCGCCCACGCCTGCCATCATGCCTGTGTAAAGCATATCATCAATTTTTTCTTTTTCCACATCTTCCACATAGTAGCGTTCCAGATAATCCTCCACCATGCTGATTTTCGCCGAACGGGGCATTTCCATGCCAAACGGCAGGCTTTCCCAGGGTATCACCCTGCATGCCGGTTTCCATGCAATGCAGATTGCCGCCGCCAGTGCGGCAGCAGTGCCAAAGCCTTTCCAAAAATCCTTTTTTCCCAATTCCATCGCCTCATTCTTTCAACAGACTTTTCTTTATCCTATGTCCTTTTCTGCCTTTCCATGCAAAAGTTGCCATCTTCCGTTTCTTTAACAAGAAAGAACTATCCGGAGGGGAGGGCATGCCCTCCTTTCCCCGAATAGTTCCCCAAAATACTTTATACACGCAGATGCTTGCGGATAGAAGTCACGCTGCCGACCACGCCGAGCGCAACGCCGAATACCAACGCCACCGGCATCAGGAATGTGAACACGCTGCCCGTCAGGCGGAACTGTATAAACTTGATAACCGGAATGTAGTTATAAATCGAGCTGATGACCCGCGCATATATGGGCATACCCAGCATCACCGGCACAAACGCCCCCACAAGCCCGATAATAATACCTTCAATGATGAACGGCCAGCGGATAAACCAGTCCGTCGCGCCAACGTATTTCATGATATTGATTTCCACCCTCCGGTTTACAACAGAAATACGAATCGTGTTCATGATAATCATGACAGATATCATACCCAGCACCAGCATGACCAGCACACTGGCAATACGGAATACGTTGTTCGCTTTCATCAATACCTCTGTTTCCGTCTGCCCGTGGCGGATGTTGTCAATGCCTTCAATCCGTTCCAGAGCGTCCAGCACGCTGGTCTGGCTTTCAATGCCGTCCAGCGAAATCTGGAAAGAATGGGAAAGCGGGTTGTTCGTTTCATCTAACCCCACAAAAATATCCTCGTCCGCGCCCCATTCTTTTTTGAGGTTATCGAGCGCGTCCCCCGGGGAAATGTATTCCACATTCTCAACATGCTCCACCTTGCTGATTTGGTTTTTCATTTTCTCAATTTCCTCGCCCGTCAGCTCCCCGTTCAGGAAAACGGAAATCCCTATGGAATCCTCCATCTGATTCAGCATATACTGCAGATTGGAACCCACGCAATAGGAAAACGACAGAATAGAGATACAGGCTGCAACGGCGACCATGGAGGCCATCGTCATCAGCAGGTTTTTGCGCAGCCCGCTGAACCCCTCTCTCACAAAATATCTGATTGTACTAGGCCTCATCGCTATAACCACCTTTTTTAATATCTCTCACAATATGACCATGCTGGAGCGTCACAACGCGTTTCTGCATATCGTCCACAATATCGCGGGCATGCGTTGCCATAACAATGGTCGTGCCGCGTTTGTTGATATCGTCCAAAAGCTGCATAATGCCCCATGCGGTTTCCGGGTCAAGGTTTCCGGTAGGCTCATCACAAATGAGTATCGGCGGATTATTGACAATAGCGCGCGCCAGCGCAGTTCTCTGCTGTTCGCCGCCGGAAAGCTGGTTCGGGTAGCTGCGGCCTTTTTTGCCCAGCCCGACCAATGCCAGCACAGCGGGCACATTTCTGCGGATAATACGGCTGGGAGCTTCGATGACGCGCATCGCAAACGCCACATTTTCATATACCGTCTTATTCGGAAGCAGGCGGAAATCCTGGAACACAACGCCGAGATTGCGGCGCAGATAAGGAACCTGGTTTCTGCTCAATTCGTTCGTTTTCACGCGGTTAATGATGATATCGCCGGAAGTCGGGTCAAGCTCTTTCAGGAGCAGCTTAATCAATGTAGATTTGCCCGAGCCGCTGGAACCGACGATAAAAACGAACTCGCCTTTTTGGATATGCAGACTGATGTCCTCCACACCGCGCGAGCCGTTCGGGTATGTTTTTGTTACGTTATTGAGATGAATCATAAACGCATCTGCCTTTCTTGCTCAACTTTATAAGACTTAAAACCGCAGGACTCCGTCCCGCACTCTGCCGGCTTTCTTTCGAGAAAGTTGGCCAAAGAACTTTATTTCCAACCGCATTTCATGCAATTGAAACAACATTCCCATATTTTCCGCCGCCAAAAGCCATTCGCAGAAAACAGGATAAGGGCTGTTCCCCAGAATTTTTCCTTTATAAAAACACGCAATTCGTCCTTTTCGGACAGCATATCTTAAATTATAGCATAAATAAAAGGCGGGAACAAGCCTAATTCCCGCCTTTGAAAAACATTGACAAATTAAATTGTCATTAGAAACCCTGCCATGTTTTTTTAATATGCCATTTTATCCATATACATCATGTAC
>CAMQRG010000098.1 GCA_947036475.1 uncultured Clostridia bacterium | reverse complement strand
TCAGATGTGTATAAGAGACAGGCAAAGGGCTATATCGTGCGGGAAACAGACTCGTCTGATAAGCGGAATAAAAGGCTATATCTCACAGAAATGCGAGAGCGGTATATATATCTTTAATCGAGGCCTTGGGAGAATATAACAGGCAATTAACGGAGGAATGGACGGACGAACAGTATGATTTGGTATACGATAGTTTGGAAATGTTGCAGCTAAAACTGGAACACAAGAAAAATGTGCCATATCAGGCATGAAAATCGAAATCAGGCAAATAAGTAATGAAAACAATAAGTGAAGCATGGGCAGTTTGACTTAAGAAAATAACTTTTTCTTGAGTCCATCTCTTAAGTCAAACGCCAGCGGCAATGCTCTTATATGGTTTTCCTTTTTTCATCTGCCTGCGAAGCAATATAGTCTGCCAAAAAGTGAACCGCCTCCACATAGCCATGAAATCCCATGCCGGCAATCGTTTTTACGCATGCCATACCGGCATAAGAAACCTGCCGAAATGCTTCGCGTTTTGTGACGTTTGAAATATGCACTTCCACAGCTGGAAGGCTGACAGCTTTCAAAGCGTCCAGAATAGCTACACTGGTATGCGTATAAGCGGCAGGGTTGATGATAATACCATCTGTTCCGTCAGAATAGGCGTCCTGTATGCGCTCAACCAACGCACCCTCAGAATTGGATTGAAAAACTTCACCCCTTACATTAATTTCCTGAAAGGTTTTCTCCAGAAGTTGTAGCAAGGCATCATAGGTTTCATTTCCATAGATATTTTTTTCCCGTATTCCAAGCATATTGATGTTTGGTCCATTGATTACCAGCAGTTTTATGTGATTTTTTTTGCCGTAATTTCCAGCAGTAATCTCAGGGGTAAGAGGTGTTTTCACTGCCATGAGTTCAGATTGATAGCTTTTACTGACGTTAAACATAGTCTGGTAAAGCGTTTCAGCATAGTCCTTAAATTCTTTGCCAGCTTTTTCCTTTACATGCCGTAAAACAGCCTTTTCCCGGCTGGAGTCCAATATAGGCAGATTCTGTGCCGCCTTTGCCTCAGCGATTTTCGCCGCTATACGCATCCGTTCTACAAAAAGCTCAATGATTTGCTTGTCAATTTCATTGATTCTATTCCGAAAATCATTTAAGTCCATGTAATTCTCCTTCACAGCATCATATCCAGCAGGGCAACAGCCGCCGCTGCTTCTACACAGGGTACGGCTCTGGGGACAATACAGGGATCATGCCGTCCGATGATACGAAGGCTTGTATTTTCCTGTCTGCTGAGGGAAATACTTTCCTGCTCACTGGCAATGGAAGGCGTTGGCTTAAAAGCCGCGCGAAAAAGCAGGGGCATGCCGCTGGAAATGCCGCCCAAGATGCCGCCATGGTGGTTTGTCTTTGTTTGCACCTGACCATTGACATCATAAAAAAAAGCATCATTATTTTCCGAACCAAACAAAGCGGTTGACCGGAATCCTTCGCCAAATTCTACGCCTTTTACGGCAGGAATGGCGAACAGCGCTGCTGACAGGCGGCTCTCTAAACCATCGAATATCGGCTCGCCTATGCCGACAGGCAGACCAGCTATGGCACATTCCACAATGCCGCCTACTGAATCCATATTATTTTTTGCTTCTGCGATGGCAGTACGCATCTCTGCTCCAGTATTATCATTCAGCACAGGAAACTCTTTTTCTGTTACGTCCCGAAGCGTTTTTTTGTTTACTGCAACAGGGTCAAAAGGGGTGTCTGTGATATTGTGGACAGAAAGGATATGTGCCCCGATATGAATGCCGCGTCGTTCCAAAATCTGTATACAAACTGCGCCAGCAAAGCAGAGTGGGGCGGTCAGCCTGCCGGAAAAATGCCCGCCGCCGCGGTAATCGTTTGAAGCACCATATTTTACCCAGGCTGTATAATCCGCATGTCCGGGGCGGGGCATATCTTTCAACAGTGCATAGTCTTTTGGATTCGTGTTCGTATTTTCAATCACTGCACAGAGCGGCGCGCCGCAGGTTTTTCCATCGAACAGACCAGAAAGCATGCGGGGAATATCTCCTTCCTTCCGGCTGGTAGAATAGGCATTCCGCCCTGGTGCGCGCCGCTCCAGAAAACGTTGGACACGTTCCATGTCGATGGATTCCCCAGCGGGCAGACCGTCTATGACAACACCGACAGCCTCTGAATGTGACTGTCCAAATATTGTGATTTTGAGGTGCACCCCAAAGCTAGAGGACATCTGCTGTACCTCCCAGCTTTTGAAATTCTGCGAAAAAAGAAGGGTAGGATTTATTGACAGCTTCTGCGCCTTTTATGATGATTTCAATGCCGAGCGATGCCGCTGCAACAGCCATGGCCATCACGATACGATGGTCACCATAAGAATCTAATATTACAGGCTGTTCCGGAGGCTTTATACCGCCTGTAATGACAAGTCCATTCGGTTTTTCCTGCACTTCTACACCAATCCTGTGCAGACATTCCGCCATTGCCGCCAGTCTGTCGCATTCCTTTATGCGCAGTCGTTCAGCGTTATAAAACTCTGTCTTTCCCTTTGCCGCCGCTGCCGCAACGCAGAGGGCGGGGAACAAGTCGGGAATTTGCGAAATGTCAATCCGACAGCCCTTTAAAGTGCCAGCTGACACCGTAATCTCATTAGCATATGTTTTGATTTCTGCGCCGAATTTTTCCAGAAGGGACAGGATTTCCTTGTCTCCTTGTAGGGAATGTGTATCCAGCCCCTGACAGGTAATACTGCCGTTAATCGCGCCTGCGGTGAGCCAGAACGAAGCGTTAGACCAATCGCCCTGAATGGGAATCATGCCGGGCGAACGGTAGGTTTGCCCGCCGTATACCTGATAGCCGCCAACTTCCGTCTTTTCAATGCGAATTCCAAATTTTTCCAGAGTTTGCAGTGTCATTTCAACATACGACTCTGATTCCAGCCGCGTTGTCAATCGAATTTCGCTGTTTTTTTCCAGCAAGGGAAGGGCAAAAAGCAGCCCTGTGACAAATTGGGAGCTGATATTGCCGGGCAGAGTATATCTTCCGCCGCGCAGCTGTCCGCTGATTTCTGTCGGTAGCCGATTGACGGAAAGGGTACATCCATGCTGTTCCAATTCTTCCAGCAGTATGCCAATGGGACGTTCCGACAGTTGTCTGCCCCCTTCAAAGCGCGCAGACTGCCCAAGTGCGGCTGCTACAGGCAGAAGAAAACGAAGAGTGGAGCCGCTTTCGCCGCAGTTCAAAACAGTGTGTGCCTTTGCATCTTCCCAAATGGGGGAAACGAGGATTCCGACAGTTTCTTGTGTAATTTCCGCACCGAGCGATTCCAGACAGCGCGCTGTTGCGTTCAAATCCTCCGACCAGCTGTCCATCAGCAGAAGGCTGTCTCTGTCTGCAAGGGCGGCAGAAATCAACGCGCGGTGCCCGTCGGATTTTGAGGAAATGATTCTCACACGTCCGCTCAGGGCGTTTTTGCCTATTTTTATATCCATGCAAGTTCTCCTTTTCTATATGCCGCAAAATCAGGCCATGCAGTCTTTTTCAAGTAGTTTCTCAGCAAGATCTGCTATTTCCGCAACAGAGAGTTCCACGATCCTGCAGGAGCCAATTTTTTCCGGAAAAACAAAGCTGATCCTGTTGCCATGCCGTTTTTTGTCCCTCAGGAGTCCGTCCATTATTTCAACGGGGGTAAACTCTGTTTCGGTCGGTAAGCCGTTTGCGGTAAGGGCGTGTCGTATGATTTCGGCAAGCCCTTGTTCCGCGATACCACGTTGTTCTGCTGCTTGTGCAGTCAGATGCATACCAATGGCCACAGCTTTCCCATGTGATATGGTGTAACCACTCTGTTTTTCAATAGCATGTCCGAACGTATGGCCCAGATTCAAAAGCTGCCGTTTTGCCATATCGTACTCATCTTCTGTGACGATATCCCGCTTCATTTTGACACAGGTTTCAATTACATTTTCCCAGTCTTTTCGGACGATACCGGCGGCTGTTTTTTCAAAAAGCTCACGATTTCCGAGTATACCGTATTTCAGGGTTTCCGCTATGCCGTCCGCAAAAGTTTCTGTCGGAAGGGTTTCGAGCGTGTCTGTATCACAAAGCACAAGATGCGGCTGATAAAATGCCCCTGCCAGATTTTTTCCTGTTTTCAGGTCGATTGCCGTTTTCCCACCGATAGAGGAATCCACTGCCGCCAGAAATGTTGTGGGGAGCAGTATAAAACGAATCCCTCTTTGATAGACAGCCGCCGCGAAGCCGGCAATATCCCCGACAACCCCGCCGCCAAGGGCAATGATAATATCCTGACGGGTCATTTCCTGCTCTGCAAGAAATTCCAGAATATCGGAAAGTGTGCGGATATTTTTAGAGGCTTCTCCGGCAGGAAATACAAAACGGCAGCAGGAAAATCCGGCTTTTTGCAGGGAACTTTCTACGGGTTCCGCATAAAGTCCGGCCACATTGCTGTCTGTAATTACTGCCGCGCGGCAGGGGGCAATACGTTTTTTGACTTCTTCCCCTGTCCGTGCCAAAAGTCCACGCCCAATTAATACGGCATATTCTGTGGAAACACTAACGATGACTTTTCTTGCAGTATCCATTTTTCAGACTCCTTTATCTTAACTGCGGCGGATAGTTTTAGAAAAAATAATCCTCATAAGCCTTGTTTTCGCTTGGCGAATCCTCATCATAGTTGCAGGCGAAGGGATGCAGTGCGAATACAGATTTTGCCAGATCATCAAATGCTTCTGGCGTCAGGGACTGCGGACCATCGCAAAGGGCTCTGGAAGGATCATTATGTACTTCTATCATCAGCCCGTCCGCACCTACAGCAGCGGCTGCCATTGCGAGTGGTTTCACCAGCTGGGAATATCCTACCGCATGGCTCGGATCAACTACAACAGGCAGATGTGTCAGTTTTTTCAGAACAGGGATAGCGGAGAGGTCAAGTGTGTTGCGTGTTCTGGTTTCAAATGTACGAATACCGCGTTCACAAAGTATGATATTTTCATTTCCGCCAGTCATGATGTATTCTGCGCTCATCAAAAGTTCATCAATTGTACTGGCAAGGCCGCGCTTGAGCAGTATGGGCTTCTGAATTTTCCCGAGTTCCTTGAGCAGTTCAAAATTCTGCATATTTCTTGCACCGACCTGCACTAAGTCTACATCTTCAAACATAGGGATATGGACTGCGTTCATGATTTCAGAGACAATAGGCAGCCCCGTTTTTTCTTTTGCCTCTAAAAGCAGTTTTAGCCCATCGCCCTTCAACCCCTGAAAGGAGTAGGGGGAGGTGCGGGGCTTGAATGCGCCGCCGCGCAGCAGTCCCGCTCCGGATTTTTTGACACATTCCGCGATATAACAGATTTGCTCCTCACTTTCTACGGAACAGGGACCGGCAATAATCTGGAAATTACCGCCGCCGATTTTTACGCCGTCAATATCTACGACAAGGCTGCCGCTGTGGAATTTCCGGCTGGTTTTCTTAAAAGGTTCCTGTATGCGTTTGACGTTTTCCACAATGTCAAACGAGCGAATCAAGTCGATATCCATGTCCGATGTGTCACCTGTAAGACTGGCAATAATGCGGCTTCTGCCGCGTGTAATATGCAATTCAATTCCGTTGTTTTCCAGCCATTTTTTCAGTTGGAGAATTTGTTCTTCACTTGTTTCAGGTTTTAATATAGCAACCATCGCTCTGCCTCCTTTATCATAAAACGTTACATATATTTTTATCTGCTGCCTTTCCAATCAGAAAATCTCTGTCCTGCGGCAAGATGGGCGAGAAGTTTACAGCTTGTCCACTTCGTCTAACCAGATACGGCTGGAAGCGTCCGTAGGCATTTTCCAGTCGCTGCGCGGAGAAAGGCAAAGCGCGCCGACCTTCGGGCCATCTGGCAGACAGGAACGTTTGAACTGCTGAATAAAGAAACGGCGGTAAAAATTTTTCAGCCATTTTAGCAAAGTTTCGCGGCTATATGCGCCCTGAAAAGCCTTTTCTGCCAGAAATAACACCTTTGCGGGTGAATAACCAAAACGCAGAATCTGGTAGAGGAAAAAGTCATGAAGCTCATAGGGCCCAACAAGATCCTCGGTTTTCTGGTCTATTTTACCTTCCGCATCGGGTGGCAGAAGTTCAGGGCTGATAGGCGTATCCAATACGTCCAGCAGGATAGCGGAGGCTGTCTGATTGACCTCATCTGTATGTGCAATCCAGTTTACCAGCACACGAATCAGTGTTTTGGGTATTCCTGCGTTTACGCCATACATGGACATATGATCGCCGTTATAAGTTGCCCAGCCGAGCGCAAGTTCGGAAAGGTCACCTGTACCGACTACAAGCCCATTGGTCTGGTTTGCTAGATCCATAAGGATTTGAGTGCGTTCCCGTGCCTGTGTATTTTCGTAGGTTACGTCATGAACAGAGGGGTCATGACCAATGTCTTTAAAATGCTGCAAAGCTGCGTCGCGAATGGAGATTTCCCGCTTAGATACGCCGAGAGCCGTCATCAGGTTCAAAGCATTCTGGTATGTGCGGTCTGTCGTCCCGAAGCCTGGCATGGTAATGCCGAGAACGTGGCTGCGGTCAAGGCCAAGGAAATCACACGCTTTGGCAGCAACCAGCAGCGCAAGAGTAGAATCCAGCCCACCGGAGATGCCGATAACCAGTGTATCTGCATGGGTATGTTCCATTCTTCTGGCAAGTCCGGTTACCTGTATACCGAAAATGTTTCCGCACCGCACATCCAGCGAAGAATTCTGCGGGGGCAGGAAAGGGGCCGGAGAAAGTGGACGATGCCATTCAAAACCGTCAAGTGGTGCGTCTTTCATACCAAAGACAACCTGACGGTAAAAACGCTGTGCCTCAGGCTGCTGCAGCTGTGCCATAAATGTGGAACGTTTTCTGCGCTCATGAAGAATAAGTTCTAAATCAATATCCGCGAAAATAAGCTGGCTTTCCCGCTGAAACAGCTTTGTTTCTGCAAGCAGCGAACCGGTTTCGTATATCATGCTGTGCCCGCTAAATACAGTATCCTGTGTAGATTCCCCAATGCCCGCAGATGCGTAGACATAAGCGGAAAGGCAGCGGGAGGACTGCTGTGCAGTCAGTTGGCGGCGATAATCTGGTTTTGCTGCAAGTTCATTGCTGGCAGAAAGATTGAGAATCAGCGTTGCGCCATACAGGCTCTGATAGGAGCTGGGCGGTATGGGCGTCCAGAGGTCCTCGCATATCTCTATGCCGATTTTCAGATCTGGTATACCGTCTGCGGCAAACAGAATATCATTTCCGACAGGAACCTCCTGTCCCGCGTAGCAGATACTCTCGGAAAGCAGGTCGTTTGCCCCTGCGAACCAGCGTTCTTCGTAAAATTCACTGTAATTGGGGACAAATGTTTTTGGCACGATGCCCAGAATTTTCCCGCAATAAAGCACGACCGCACAGTTGAATATGCGGTTGTCCACGGGGACGGGAGCGCCGACAGCAAGCAGAAGTTCCAGATCTGCGGTTTCTGCGGCAATTTCCGCGACAGCAGTTTCTGTAGCGGAAAGAAGGGGGTTCTGGAAAAACAAATCTGCACAGCTGTATCCTGTC